>JAFZGK010000045.1 GCA_017555445.1 Bacteroidales bacterium | reverse complement strand
GAGAAAACTATACAGGCATACCTTTCAAAAGTCAGGATTTTTTAACTATATTTGCAGTTTGCACCGCAAAAGCGGCATTTACATTGGAATTATAATTAAATCAATAGTATAAGAAATGAAAAATACATCATTAATCCTCAGCATCGTATCACTTGTTGCTGTTGTAGTTTTCGGAATCCTTTTCCTTACAAAGGACGGTTCATCAAAGTCTGACGCATCTCAGGCTGGTCAGGAAGTAGAGGCTGCCGCTAAAGGCGACATCGTTTACATCGACCTTGACAGAATCCTCATGGAGTATGACATGGCTAACGACCTCAGATCAGTAGTTGAGACAAAGATACAGAATATCCAGGCAGAGATCAACAGAAGAGCACAGAAGCTCCAGAACGAGGTCAACTCATTCCAGGAGAAGCTCGACAAGGGCCTCATGACACGCTCAGTTGCAGAGGTTCAGAGCCAGAAGCTTCAGCAGCAGGAGCTCGACTTCAACAACTATGCAGCTCAGAAGGACCAGGAGATCAGCGAGGAGCAGGTAGTCATGATGAACCAGCTCGGCGATGCTATCCAGACATTCCTCACAAAATACAACGAGGAGAAGCAGTATGCAATGATCCTTACAAACTCAGGCGGAGCACCTGTAATCGTTGCTGACCAGGCTCTCAACATCACTGATGATGTCCTTGCAGGTCTTAACGATGAGTACATCAAGACAAAGAACGCAAAATAACAAGATAATTGAAGATAGCTGTACTGTCCTGTTTCTATCCTTACAGAGGAGGAATCTCTCAGTTTAACGCATGCCTTTACGAAGAACTGAGCAAGAATCACATTGTCAAAGCATTCAATTTCAAGAGACAATATCCTGAATTCCTTTTCCCAGGAAAGACACAGCTGGTGACAGCAGACGATGAGGCCGTACCGGTAGAGAGTGTATCTCTGCTGGATACGGCCAATCCTTTTTCTTACATCAGCACATATAAGGCAATCCGTGACTGGAAACCGGATGTGCTGATAGTGAGATACTGGATGTCATATTTCGCTCCTTCATTAGGCTACATCACACGCAGGATGAAGAAGCATTGCAAGGTGATATCCATCTTGGACAATGTGGTACCGCATGAACCACATTTCTTTGATACCCCGCTGACGAGATATTTCCTTAAGGGAAGTACCGGAAGCGTAACATTATGCGAAGCAGTATCCAAAGACCTGATAAAGATTGATCCTGACTCCAGATTTGCAGTAATCCAGCATCCTCTTTATTCACATTTCGGAGCAAAGAAGGACAGGAAGACTGCCGAAGAAAAATTCGGCCTGAAGCCGGGAAAGAAGAACCTGCTTTTCTTCGGACTGATCAGGGAGTACAAGGGACTGGACATACTTCTTGAAGCATTCAGGCTCCTGCCGGAAGATTACCAGCTTATAATTGCCGGTGAACCATATGGTTCGTTTGACAGATACAGCAAGATCATAGAATCCCTTCCTGCATCAGCTCAGGAGAGGATATTCATGGATCTGAAGTATATCAAAGACTCTGAAGTCACCGACTATTTCTCAGCCTCTGACCTGGCTGTACTTCCATATAGAAGCGCAACACAGAGTGGAATAAGTTCGGTGTCCTATCATTTTGAAGTACCTATGATTGTTACGGATGTAGGTGGATTGAAGGAAACAATAGGTGACCGAGGCACGGGAATTGTTGCATCTGAGGGAACTCCCGAAGCCATCAGCAGGGAAATACTGCGATTTTTCAGCAGTGAAGAAATCAGAACCGATTGTATAGAGAACATACGCAAGGAGAAAGAAAGACTCTCCTGGAAAACTTTTGCCGAGAAGCTTACAGGCTTCATCGACCAGCTTTAAAACAAGATATCATGAAGAGATTTTTCGTAAATTTACTAATAGCCATTGCATTTGCAGCAGTCTCACCTGTCATTGCAGCGGCACAGGAATATACAAATACCCCGGTAACCGTATCAAAGGACAAGGTGAAGGTGAACGGCGAGGTATGCTATTCTCATGTCGTGCTTGAAAGACAGACTCTCTTTTCGATCAGCAAGGCCTATAATGTAAGCGTAGACGAAATCTACAGAGTAAATCCTTCGCTTAAGGAAACTGGTCTGAAGAAGAATGCCATAATTCTCATCCCGGCAGCTCAGGATAAAGAAGTATCCATGCAGGAAAATGTCATGAAGGTTCAGAGCGAAAGAGCAGAACGCCAGGTAAAGCTTGACTCTCTGACATCTGCTGCAGTGCAGAAACAGACAAAAGAGGCGCCTGCACAGATCGTTCATGTCAGAAAATGGTTTGAGGACCTCAACACCATAGCTGAAAAGTATGGCGTCACTCCAGAGGACATCATGCTGGCAAACAATCTCAAGAGTCCTAAGCTCAGCAACAGACAGAGACTGGTCATTCCTGTTTCTGCCGGCAATAGCGGAAATGATGCAGAGATTCCTGCATACGAAGAATATGCCGAGGCAGATGAGGTACAGGACAGCACACATGCTGAAATTCATGAAGACGTATGGGCTTCTACATTCATTCCGAAAGAAAAAGTAAAGGCAACTATGCTCCTCCCTCTTAAAACAGCTGACGGACGCATCAACCGCAACAACATGGATTTCTACAGCGGAGCCTTGCTTGCGACATATGATATGGCTGAAAAGGGAATCAGCACAGAATTCAGCATGCTGGACATCACAGACAAGGAACATACTGTCACACACGAAGACATCGACGGAAGTGACATTGTCATCGGTCCTGTGAGCGGAGCAGACATTTCAAAGCTTCTCGAGAGCTTCCCACCTTCTACAATGGTAGTATCTCCTCTTGATCCGAGAGTGGAGAGCCTCGTTGCAAGTCATGGAAACCTCATCCAGGCACCGACTCCGGCAAAGGCCCAGTATATTGATATGACAGAGTGGGTAAAGGAAGACATGGCAGCAGGAGATACTATAGTTGTCATTTCCGAAAAAGCATTCAAGCAGAGCGATGCTGCAAAGCTGATGATGGAAGTGATAGATTCATCAGGTGTTGTGTACAACCCGTTCTCTTACAATATCCTTGAAGGAAGAGATGTAGTCGACACTCTCAAGGTCCTTATGGCAAAAGAAGGAACAAGCAGAGTGATGATCGCTTCTGAAAACGAGGCATTTGTAAATGACGTAGTACGCAATATGAATCTTATGCTTTACGAGCAGTATAAGGTCGTGCTCTACGCACCTTCCAAGATAAGGAGCTTCGAGACAATCGAGGTAGAACACTTCCATAAGACAAACATGCACGTAAGCCTTACGTATTATATCGACTACGAAGACCAGAGAGTGAAGGATTTCCTTTTGAAATATAGAGCTCTCTTCAACACAGAGCCGTCACAGTTCGCATTCCAGGGTTATGATATTGCGAGCTATTTCATCAACCTCTGCAGCAGATATGGTGAAAGATGGCCTGAAATGGTAGGAAATGCTCCACAGGCTATGCTTCAGAGTACATTCAGATGCAGAAAGACTGATGAAGACGGAGGCTACATCAACGATGGCATACGCAGAATAGTCTACGACAGCGGCTGGTCAGTATATGAAATGAAATAAATCAGTCCTGAAGAAGGGACTTTGCATTTGCAATCGCAGCATCGGTAAGAACAGAACCGCTGAGCATGCGTGCAACTTCTAGAACTCTCTGGTCATCAGAGAGTTTTTCTATTTTGGATACCGCCTTGGAAACGGTCGGATCGATATCCTTTGATACAAGATAATGTGCCTTGCCTTTTGCAGCCACCTGAGGAAGATGAGTGATTGCGAAGACCTGCATGAACTCACCCATGCTACAGATCATCGATCCCATCTTGTCTGCCACACTGCCTGAGACTCCGGTATCGATTTCATCGAAGATCATGGTAGGCATCTTTGCAAAACGTGCTCTCATCGCCTTGAGCGCGAGCATGATACGGGACATTTCGCCACCCGATGCGCACTTGGCCACATCAACGGCATTTCTACCGGATGATGAGAATCTGAACTGTACGCTGTCACGTCCGTTTGCTCCTACCGGCATATCGAGAAGTTCTACCTCAAAAATCGAATATGGAAGCTCGAGATTACGGATTGATTCCTGGATACTCTCCGCAAAAGGAAGCGCAGCTGCTGCCCTGCTTTCGTGAAGCTTGTCAGCTACCGCATCCAGCTCTGACTTCACATTATCGATATCCTTGCGAAGGCTCTCACGCTTCTCCTCGAGCATTGTCGAATCGAACAAGGCCTCTGACAGCTTGTCACGCAAACCTATAAGTTCCTTTACATCTGCACATCCGTGCTTCTGCATAAGGCTATAAAGAAGTGACATTCTGTTCTCCACTTCTTCAAGACGGGTTTCGGAAATGTCGGTACGTGAATTCAGATCTGAAATTTCTGAAAGAATGTCGTCAAGCTCTCTGCGGCATGAATCTATACGGTCAGAGAGATCTGATGCGGCAGGAATGAAACGTGCCAGCCTCGAAAGATGTCTGCCCGACTCTTTAAGCGCCGCATCTATTGAAAGGATTTCGCCACCTGACGAAGCAGAAGTAAACAGTTCCTCGACAGTACAAAGACCGGTCTTTATTTCTTCAGCATTAGCCAGCTGCTTCTGCTCTATCTCAAGTTCTTCAAGTTCGCCTTCTCTTAAAGCTGCAGCTTCAAGCTGGCGGAACTGGGCCTCATTGTAATCTTTTTCGCTGTTGATACGCGAGATGCGTGTCTCCAGCTGGGTAAGCTCTGCCTTGAGAGCATTGAGTTTTTTCCAAAGCGCCGCACACTGCTCCTTGAGATCAGTGTTACCGGCAAAATAATCAAGGATTCCCAACTGGAACTGCCTGTCAGACAAAAGAAGTGTCTGATGCTGCGAGTGAATATCCACAAGACGTGCAGAAATATCCTGAAGCACCTGCACAGGCACAGGAGAATCATTGACGAAACACCTTGAGCGTCCTGAACGGTTGACAGTCCTGCGGACAATGAGATGACCGTCAGACCACTCTACCTCATTATCCTCAAGGAACTCCTTCATCTCAACATCATCGGAGCTCATTTCAAATTCAGCTTCAACCACACAATTATCGGCTCCTTCTGAAACCATTGCGGCATCAGCCTTGGCACCCATCACAAGCGACAGGGCGCCGAGAAGGATGGATTTACCTGCTCCAGTCTGGCCCGTAATAATGATCAGACCCTCCGGAAAATCAATCTCCAGAGAGTCTATCAATACGTAATTCCTGACGTGAAGCCGGCTGAGCATGATAATTACTCGTTACCTTCCTTATTAGCCATTCTGTATGAGATCTCGTTGTCCTTGAACTCCTCGATCGCTACAAGACTTGGCTTAGGCTGTCTTTCGTAATATTTTGAAATCTCGATCTGCTCGCGATTCTCGAATACTTCCTCCATTGTGTCGCGGTCATTCTTGAAGTCCTCGAGCTTTCTTGTAAGCTCCTTCTTCTCAGCGATTGCGATCTGGTTAGCTCTCTTTGAAAGTATCACTACTGTCTCGTAGATGTTTCCTGTTGGCTCTGCGAGATCACAGAGGTCTCTTGTAAGAGTGTTTGTAGGGGTTTTCTTGTTTGCCATTTCTTATTTATTGTTAATTGTTACCCATGTTCCGGCGGGGAAATGAAGTCCCTCCATTATTATTATACCGACGGAATGTATACGGGTTTCAAAAATCTTTCAATTATTCCGCACTTTCTGCTGTTGCAGTCTTTGCTGCCTTCTTAGCCTCACGCATCAGACGTCTTCTTTCCTTCGCGAAATCCTTCTCGGTCATATTTTCAACATCATCATCAGTCTCCACCACCTCACGTCCGATAGCTCTCTGAGCCTTACGATAGACCACATCAAGTTCCTTCTTGTAATGTGATTCCGGAAGTTCACTTGCAAAGTTGAGATAGTCATCTATGAAAACGAGATACCTCTCCTTCTGTTTCTCAGGCACACTCATTCTGGCAAAGTTGTATGAAGCCATCGCTATGTAATAAAGGACATCCTCTCTATAGACAGTCTCAGCATCATCCTTAAGCACATTTCTCAATGCCACTCTGGCAGCACGATAGTCCTCCATCCTGTAATAAAGCTTCGCCGCTTCATATGCCTTTCTGTCAAGGCGCTCGTTAAGATCTGTAAGCATATCCTTGCATTCCTGCATATGAGGAGTGTCCGGAAACTCGAGTATATACTCCGAAATTGCATTGATAGCCGTATATGTCGGAGTCTGGTCAAGTTCATACCTGAGTGTCGAACGATATAGACAGTCGATACGAAGATATCTTGCATCTGATGTGAACGGGCTGCGAGGATAAGCTTCTATGAACTGAGTGAAGTTGGTCTCAGCAGTATAGTAATCTCTGAACCTGTAGTTGCTCAAGCCCCAATAGTATCTCACGGTATCATCACGCTCAGTACCGTTTGTAAGTACAGTGAGTGATTCGAAAAGCGATGCGGCCTTCGAATACTTGCCTTCATCGAAATAATAGAAGGCTGCTGCATACTTTTCATCTACATCGTTGCTGTTAAGCATCAGTTCATACTGGGACCTGCATGAAGCCATGGACATCACTGCAAGCACAGATATAATAATAATCCTGAATCTCATCGTTTATTGCATTTTGAGGAATTTCTCGGCATCCAGAGCGGCACGGCATCCCGAAGCTGCAGCTGTGATAGCCTGTCTGTAAAGAGGATCCTGCACATCACCTGCAGCAAATACACCTTCAACATTTGTCTTCGATGTCTTGCCGTCTGTAATGATGTAACCCTCCTTGTCTACATTGACCCACTTGCTGAAAAGCTCAGAATTAGGATGGTGTCCGATAGCTAAGAAGAAGCCGTCAAGCGCTATATCAAAAACCTCGCCATCCTTTCTCATGATCCTTGCGCCTGTCACTCCGGCTGCATCACCAAGAATCTCCTGAGTGTTGCAGTTCCAGAGAACCTCTATATTCTCCGTATTCATGACTCTGTCCTGCATAGCCTGTGAAGCTCTGAGAACATCTCTACGTACGATCATATATACCTTCTTGCAGAGTCCTGCGAGATATGTAGCCTCCTCGCATGCAGTGTCACCGCCACCTACGACAGCGACTGCCTTCTTTCTGTAGAAGAATCCGTCGCATGTAGCACATGCAGACACACCAAGTCCTCTGTACTTGAGCTCAGACTCAAGACCGAGATACTTTGCAGTAGCACCTGTAGCGATGATCAGCGTCTCAGCCTCGATCTCATGGGTTGCATCGATGACAACCTTGAAAGGGCGCTTTGAAAGGTCAGCCTCTGTAACTGTACCCACGCGCATATCTGTGCCAAGACGCACAGCCTGAGCTTTCATCGAGTCAACAAGCTGCTGTCCTCCGATTCCATTTTCGAAACCGGGATAATTCTCTATATCTGTTGTCGTTGTGAGCTGGCCTCCTGGCTGTGCTCCCTCATAAAGGACGGGAGAAATATCTGCCCTTGAAGCATAAATTGCGGCTGTATAACCCGCCGGGCCGCCACCGACTATAAGACATCTTACCTTTTCCATATGTAGCTTAGTATTTGCAACTTGCAAAGATAACAATTTCAATGCATTTTCCTTTTCTTTTATGCGACTTTCTCGCATACTGTCTTGAGAAGGCTCAGACTTTCATCAGATACGGCTTCGCCTTTCTGTATATCCAGCCGAGCAGACAATCCGGAAGAATCACTATGAACGGCCAGAACAGCTTGTTAAGAAATCCCGGCATAGTACCTCTGCGACGACGGAATGTCGCCTTGAGTGCTTTGTCAACTGCCTTTTCCGGACGTATCATGACCATGAGTCCACGGGCAAGTTTCCTGAGACTGTCTTTCAGAGGAACAAGCGGAGTATCCACTGCACCGAAATAAGCATTAGTGACACTTACGCCTGTCTTCTGGCATTCGATTCTCAGCTCACGCGAATAATTGCGTACAAAACGTTTGGTTATTCCATACATTCCGATACCCGGCCATATCATCCATGCTGCAAGAGACGATATGTTCAGGATATAACCGCAACCTCTTTCCTTCATCGCTCCCACATATTTTCTGCAGAGCATCAGAGGCGTATTCATATGCACCATCATGATAAGCTTGAGCATGCGCTCGGAAGTCTCGGCTATACCCTGGCAATACATCACACCGGCATTATTCACCAGCACCTCAACTCTGCAGCCTGCAGCCTCTGTCCTTTCATATATTCTATCCGCCGCATCCGGAGCCGAAAGATCCTGAACCAGAGGGATCAGACGAAGACTGCCCTTCATTTCCTCAGATATGTCAGCGGACTCCATGACCTTCGCATTCACGATAGCCACAGTCTCATCCAGCCCCTTTGAATTTATATCTACAAGAATTACGTTATATCCTTTGAGAGCAAGTCTTTCAGAATAGATACGACCCATTCCGGAAGCAGCACCTGTAACAAGTGCAAAAGCCTCGTAATTTCTGAATTTCTTCATCTTATGTGTGCTTATTCCTATAAAAACGGGCACAAAATTACTTCTTTTTAATGAAAAAACTATCTTTCCGGCAGAAATTCAAGTTTAGATAATTTGGAAAATTTCAAAATTATTTTGGATTTCTCATTTCAATTGAATATCTTTGTGTCAAAGTGAATACTGAATGAACACACACAAATGCCCAAACATTGAGGAATTCAAGGAGATCCTCAAGAAGCATTCATTGAAGGCTACGCCCCAGCGTCTGGCCGTACATGAGGCCATGATGATTCTCGGACATGCATGCGCAGACATGGTGACAGAGGAAATTGCAAAGAAAGGTACTGCGAAAATTACAGTAGCGTCAGTGTATAATGTCCTGACACAGATGGCTATGCTCGGCATCTATGACTACAGACTCAGCGCTAACAACAAGATGTATTTTGACGTCAACACCTTCAAGCACATACATCTCTATGACCAGGAGAATCATATCTTCAAGGATGTCATCGATGATGAACTGATTGCTCTGATTGAGTCACATCTCAACAGAAAGAGGTTCAAAGGTTATAAGGTGGAGGGAGTAGACATCCAGCTTATAGGAAAACCTACCAGAAAGAAATACACAGTATGATGCAGACCCCGGCTCCGGCTGGGGTTTTCTGTATTTATAATAATTTTCATAAGCTGATGCAACGAATGAGGCCCTATATGCATCTTAGTTGTTCCGTTCCTGTCAGGAACTGATGTTATGAAATTGATATTATGAAAAAGATAGTCAGAACATTCATTATTCTTATGGCTGCAGCCGCTTCATTGGCAGCAGTTTCATGTCACAAGGATGACACACTCAGATACAACAACGTAACAATGGGTAACGTAGTTGCCGGATCTTTCGTTTCAGATCAGGGAAATGTATTCAATGTTGTGGAGCAAACATGCCAGGGAAAGCTTGACACCATGAAGAGAGCTATCGTCGCTTGCGACGTCCTCAGAGCGACAGAGGGAGCGAGCGGCACTTATGACGTAAGATTGACAAAATTCAACTCGGTTCTTGCCAAGGATCCTGTAAAAGCAAGTGAAATCACAGATGAGAAAATGAATGTGACCGACCCTGTACACATTGAGCATATCTGGAGTTCAGGCGGCTACCTTAATATGCAGATCATCATTCCTGTCTCAGAGGGCAGCAAGACATCACATATGATCAATCTCGTATACAACGATATCGAATCAAAGAACGGTTCCTATGTATTCGAACTCAGACACAACGGTTTCGGAGAGGTATGGACTGAAGAAGCAGAAGATTTCACTCTTGCGAGCGGATACGTAAGCTTCCCTGTCGGAAAGATCATTTCCGGAGACAATGCAGACCTGATTATTAACTGGACTTCACATGATATAATAGGAAATGCATGGATACTTGAAACCAAGGACAGACAGATCAAGTGCAAATGGTCAAGAGACACCTTCGAGCAGGCGCCGCTCGACATTTCAACAAAGGCGGCGACTGACATTATGTAAATAAACCAAATAGCCAGAAGGCAATGAGCGGTGACTACCAGTTGAGTAGTCACCGCTCATTTTATATATTATACCAGCATCAGTTGCCGTTCTCAGGGACAACGATTGCAACAACTTCACCCTTGAGGATCTGCTCACCCTGTGCTGAACAAACTGCAAGAACGCGTCCATCTATAGCTGGTACGATTTCCTCCATACCGTAGTAGGTCTGAACATATCCCATCGGCTCACCCGCCTTTACCTTTGCACCTGCTCTCGGAAGCATAGACACATCATCCACGTCAAGTTCCCAAAGGATCTGGCCCTTTACCGGCGCCTGTACAGGAACTGCTGACGGATATTTCTGAAGATAATCCTCAACCGGATACTTCGGAACCTCAACTACCGGACGAACGACAATCTTCGGAGCACCGGCCTTTTCACGGGCAGCCTCAAGATCCTTGACGAATCTTTCCTTTGCCACACCACTCTTATAGTCGCGGTACTGTCTTTCATGCATTGCAAGTTCGAAGAGTTCCTCATCATCCTGACCGCAATCCCATCCCTCTTCCTTCATGATGGCGCGGAATTTATCAAGTTCGTCAGGGAACGCTTCCTGAGGAGTACCTGTATAGAACTCAAGTCCTTTATCTTTCGCAAGCTGCACAATTTCAGGAGCAAGTTCACCTGGAAGAGTACCCATCTTACCGAGAATCATGTTCCATGTATCCTTGTCAATTGTAGTCCAGCGAGGCTGTCCCTTGAGAGTGCTCATAAGATTCATCAAGGCTGTATTCTTCACATACTGGCTGAACGGAGTCACGAGCGGCGGATAGCCAAGGCGAGGCCATACATACTCGACCTCCTGGAAAAGCATCACCATCAGCTGGTCAAGTGTAAGTTCAGCCTTTCCCTGTGCACGAAGAGAGGCATTGATCGCACCATGGAAGCCCTTAAGGTCAGCCATCATCGATCCCATCATACCTCCCGGAAGGCCGCAACCTACAAGAAGCGAGCTCATGTGGGAGTTATTAGGGTCTATCCAGTAACCGAGGAACTCGTCCATGAACTTCTGAGTGAGGGCGCGAACCTCCATATATGCATTCATATTGAGGTCCTTGACAGTAAATCCGTCCGCCTTGAGCATTTCACGGATCGTGATCACATCCGGATGTACCTTACCCCATGAAAGCGGCTCTACAGCAACATCAAGGTAGTCAGCGCCGGCACGTGCAACCTCGAGCATAGAAGCAGGAGAGAAGCCCGGTCCGCTATGGCCATGATACTGTACCTTGATATGAGGATACTTTGTCTTTATTCTCTTTGTGAGTTCTGCCAGGAAAGTCGGACGTCCGATGCCGGCCATATCCTTGAGACAGATCTCATCACAACCATATTCCACAACATGATCGACCACACCCATATAATAATCGACTGTGTGGACAGGGGAATTTGTAATGGAAAGCGCAACCTGCGAAATCATTCCAGCCTTCTTGGCATACTCGACACTGAGCTTGAGATTTCGATGGTCGTTAAGTCCACAGAATGAGCGTGAGATATCCGTACCCTGAGCCTTCTTTACTTTATACATCAGCTCACGTACATCTGCTGGGACCGGGTTCATTCTCAATCCATTGAGACCACGCTCAAGCATATGGGTCTGGATACCTGCCTCGTGGAACGGCGCAGTCCATTCACGGACAGCCTTGTTCGGATTCTCTCCAAAAAGAAGGTTGACCTGCTCGAAGGCTCCTCCATTTGTTTCCACGCGGTCAAAACAGCCCATATCAATGATTGCAGGTGCAACCTGCTTCAATTGACTTACAGTAGGCACATACTTGCCTGATGACTGCCACATATCCCTATATACAAGGGAGAATTTGATTTCACGTCCCATATGATAGTCTTTAAATTATCGCATTTCTACAAATATAATAAACTGTTTCAATTTCTGTTCATCAAAGCCTCCGCGAAGAATAGATTTTTTACTTTTTTATCTCATTTTGCACGCAGGATATTGCAGGAAAGAAAATTTTGCGTATCTTTGCAGTCCTTAAAAACCAACATGGTGCCCATAGTTCAGTTGGTTAGAGCGTCAGATTGTGGTTCTGAATGTCGTGGGTTCGAATCCCACTGGGCACCCAAAAAGGAAGTCGGAAGACTTCCTTTTTTTTGTTCAGTGGGTGAGAACCCGGTTCGTAATCGACGTAGTCGCCTGAGCGATAGCGAAGGAACCCACGGGGCATAAAAAACAGCCGGGATCCAGATGGAACCCGGCTGTAACTATTGAAAGTTTTCACAGTTTAAAAAAGTCCGTATAGTAGTCTCTTACTTGAAGAGAAGCTGTGCGAATGTATTGAGGTAATATCTCCAGTTGTACCATACGTGGCCACCGTCGCTTGCGAAGAGAGTGTGCTCCATGCCATTTCTCTTAAGGATCTCAACCATAGTCTCAGTACCTGGCCATGCGAAGTCATCAGTACCGCAACCGATCCAGTAAAGCTTGTAACCAGCCTTCTTGATACCCTGCATCTGAGCGTCAACATTCTCACCGTCACGGAGACCGCAGCTCATAGGGCAGATATAATCGAATACGCCTGGGAAGAGCATTGTAGCACTTGTAGTGTGACCACCACCCATTGAAAGACCAGCGATAGCGCGAGCCTCCTTCTTAGGGATAGCACGGTAGTTCTTCTCTACGAAAGGAATGATTTCCTTAACAAGGCTTGTAACGTATGCGTTAGGAGTCTGAATCTGCTTTGTATCAAGGTTAAGAGTAACAGCTGCCTGCTGACCAGGGTTACCGTTAGGCATTACAACGATCATAGGCTCAGCAAGACCCTTCTCGATAAGGTTGTCAAGGATCTGAGCTGCACGACCCATTGATGACCAAGCTTCCTCGTCACCACCACCACCGTGGAGGAGATAAAGAACAGGATACTTAGTCTTCTTTGAAGTCTCATATCCGTAAGGAGTATAAACTGTCATTCTTCTGTTGCTTCCAAGGAGCTCACTGTCATACCATACATGTGAAACTGAACCTCTCTTGTTAGCCTCCTTGTAGTTCTCTGAACGCTCGCCCTCGATAAGGAGCATGCTGAGGTAACGAGTTCCGTCACGCTGCATGAGAACGTTAGTAGGGTCGCTTACAGAAACACCGTCAACGAAGAAGTTGTAAGTGTAGATTTCTGGAGATGGTGCAGGAATAGTAACTTCCCAAACATAGTTCTGACCTCTCTTAAGCTGGATTCTGTCGCCATAACCTGGCATCCATGAACCGTAGAGCTGAACGTCTGTTGCATAGTCAGCCTTGAGACGGAAAGTCACCTGGCCATCCTTAACCTCAGGAGAAACTACATTAACTCTCTGGAAGTTCGCAAGTTCCTGTGCGTTGACTGCAAGTACCATGAAAGCCGCAGCCAAAAGTGTCATTAATCTTTTCATATTAAAATGTGGTTTTTAGTGTTTTGTCCGACAAAATTAGACAGATACGTGAATAAATGGTTTATCCGTACTATCATATTTTTTATCGGATGTTCAAAATTTATGGTTTAAAGTGATTTTAAAGCAGCTTTGTAATCATTCAGGCATTGCTCCTGCCTTAGTACAGACATAAGATGAAACTTCACCTGCCAATCTATGCGCAGCTTCAAGAGAATCCCCTCTCAGGTAAGAAATGATGAATGCGGCAGTGAATGCATCACCGGCTCCGACAGTATCCACAACTTCGACATCCTCAGGAACAATGCTATGAACACCATCCATAGTCACGACATCGCTGCCCTTGCTTCCTTTAGTGAGAATGACAAGCTTAAGTGAGAACATCCTGATCAGACTGCGGCACATATCGACCGGCTCTCCTGAAAGAGAAAAGAGATCAGAAACAACTACGAGCTCTTCATCATTTATCTTCAGAACATCTGAAACTGCCAGAGAACTGCTTACGATTTCTTTTGAGTAGTAATGCTGACGAAGATTTATATCATAAACCTTGAGACAGTCTCCAGGCACAGAATCAAGGAACTTCATGATAGTGTTGCGGCTGATTTCAGACCTTTGTGCCAGTGTTCCGAAACAGACAGCCTCTGCGGACTTTGCAAGTTCTTCGAGCTGAGGACTATAAGGCACCATATCCCATGCAACATCTTCCGTGATTTCATATGACGGTACACCGGCAGCATCCAATGTCACTGCCACCGTTCCTGTAGGAGCTGACACATCACAAAGACAGGTGTTCAGCTTCTTTTCTCCAAGAACTGACTTTATCTCATTGCCAAGTTCGTCATCGGCAACCGCACTTACAGCCCATCCGTCTCCACCGAGGCGACACACATGATACGCAAAGTTTGCAGGCGCACCACCCAGCTGCTTTCCCTGAGGAAGCATGTCCCACAGGATCTCACCTATACCTATGACTTTTCCCATTACTTTGAAGATTTATGGAATCTGAACGCAAGCGCAATCAGATATATGACACCGACAGAAATTACAGCAACCGCACCGGACTGTGATCCTGATGCGTCCGAAGCGACTCCCATAAGCAACGGGAAGATCGTTCCTCCGATAAGTCCCATGATCATAAGTCCTGACATCTCATTGTCTTTGTCCGGTCGCGAAAGAAGGGCCTTTGAAAAGATCATCGGGAATATGTTCGAATTGCCATATCCGACAAGAGCTATGGCTACATATATTCCGATAATGGATTTGCAGACGAAGAGTCCGGCCATGGCAAGGACCATCATGATAACGCTCAAGGCAAAGAACTTCCATGTCTCCCACTTTGCAAGAATATACGAACCTGTAAGACATCCGAGTGTTCTGAACAGGAAATAGATGCTGGTAGCCAAGGCAGCCTCCGAAAGCGGAAGTCCAAGTCTTTCTATGATTATCTTTGGTGCTGAAGTATTGATACCGACATCGATTCCTACATGCGCAACGATACCGAGGAAAAGAAGAAGGACAGCCGGATCACCGAGCATCTTTATGCAGTCCATGAAACTAGAATTCTTTCCTTCAGAAACATCTTCATCGATTTTTGAGAATCCGAGGTAGCATGCAGCCACTACTGTAACGACGCCGAATATAGGGTAAAGGAGCATCCAGTTACCGAATCTGACAGCAAGCCAGCTCGCCAGAATCGGAGCTATGAAAGATGCGATAGCCTTCACAAACTGTCCGAATGTCAAAGTGCTGGCAAGCTTGTCACCTTTTACAACACATCCTATAAGAGGATTGAGCGACACCTGCATCAAAGTATTTCCGATACCAAGGAAGCAGAATGAAACCACCATCACAGGGTAGGTGTATGAAACAAGCGGCAGAATCATGGCTGCAATCGTCACTACAAGACTTGCCACCACAGTCTTCTTCTTTCCGATCCTGTTCATCAGAAGACTCGTCGGAACCGAGAGGAAGAAGAACCAGAGGAAGACCATAGAAGGAAGGAAATTAGCCATCGTATCTGACAGATTGAAATCCGCCTTCACATAATTTGTCGCAGTGCCTACCATGTCGACAAAGCCCATGGCAAAGAATGCGAACATCAGAGGCACAAGAGCGCCCTTAAGGTTGGTTGTTTTCATAACTATTTGATTAAACTGCACTTGGAGGGAAACCGAACTTGTTCTTGAATGAACGTGAGAAGCCGGTAAGAGTAGAGAATCCTACCTTATATGAAACCTCACTGACATTATATTCTCTTGTCTTGAGAAGTTCGATCGCCTTGTTCAGACGATAGTCTGTAATCCATGTCTGCGGAGACACTCCATATAGAGCCTTTATCTTGGAGAAGAGACTTGTACGGCTCATTCCGAACTCCTTTGACATAGCCGTCACATTGAATTCCTCGTCGGCAAGATGCTCCTCCATCATCGCATGAAGTTTTTCCACAAACATCCTGTCGTGGCGATTCATTTCAACATTTGCAACGTCTTCCTTGGTTTCCTCAGCCACTGTTGACATCAGAATATTCTGCGACTTTCTTCTATTATCTATGATGCTTCTGATTACAGCAAACAGAAGGTTAGGCTCAAACGGTTTCTTGAGATACGCATCAGCCCCCTTCTCGATTCCAAGAATCTCGCTGTCCATATCTGCCTTGGCTGTCAGAAGAATGACAGGAAGGTGACAGAACTCAGGATCAGCCTTGATCTCAGAGCAAAGTTCATAACCATCCTTGAAAGGCATCATGATATCGCTTATTACAATATCCGGTGCTGACACCTTGATACATTCCATCGCCTCGTTTCCATTTGAAGCAAGAATGACATTGTACTCTTTAAGAAGAAGATGACGCATATAATGAGCCAGTTCCTCGTTATCTTCTGCTATCAGGATAGTCGTATCCTTCATTACAGACACTTTTTCTTCAGGAATAATGGCATTTTCATCTGTTGCTTCCGTATCCATTATGATTTCAGAAGAATCATAAGCATTACGAGATGAAGGAACAGACAAAGTGAATACAGATCCCTTCGGAAGGTTTGGTGCTACAGTAAGCACGCCTTTATGCAGTTCGGCAAGATGCAGCGCATAGTTGAGTCCTATACCGAAGCCCGGAAGATTACCGTTTTCCATATCTCCTCTGTCGAATCTGTCAAAAATAGTCTTCATCTTCTCTGGAGATATGCCGACTCCTGTATCAGCGACAGAAACTATAAGATTATCATCAGCCACTCCTGCTCTTACAGTGATGGAACCTCCTTCAGGTGTATATTTAGCCGCATTGCTCAATACATTGAAAAGAATTCTTTCGACCTTTTCGCGATCGCAATAAGCCTGGATATTATCAGGAATCTCGATATTCAAAGTCAGTTCCCTCTGTCTGAACATATAATCAAAACTCTGAAGCATAGACTTCAGGAATACAGAAACTTCCGACTTTATCACCTTCAGGATTTCCTTGTCATCATAAGTATAGTAGCTCAACACCTGATCAGTCAATCCCATCATCTTTTCAGTATTCTTTGCGACCAGAGAGAGCAGATACTTGTCATGCTCATTCAGAGAGTTGCTTCCAAGAAGTTCACGAACAGGTGCATGTATCAAGGTCAGAGGAGTTCTGTACTCATGAGATATATTTGTAAAGAAGTCCGTCTTCTCCTTGTTCAGGGATTCGTTAAGAAGCTTTTCATGCTCTGCCTGCTCCAGTTTCCTGCGGTTTGCCTTCAGCTGATAGACGATATTGACAATAAACAGGCATATGAGCCCCATAACAATCAGGTAAATCAGAATTGCAATAGGAGACACCCAAGGAGACGACTTTACTCTGAAGCTATATGAAAGCATATCATCGCTCCATTCTCCCGTAGAATTCTGCACAGCTACCTCCAGTCTGTATCTGCCAGGCTTCAATCCTGCAAAATTGACACGCATATTTGATCCTGCATAGATCCAGTCATCGTGATGTCCCTCAAGACGATACCTGTATGAAAGTTTCATTCCCGGATCATAGTTCATAGCAGAATAATAGAAGGAAATGATGTTTCCATCATGCTCCAGCACAACCTCATCCGGAATATGGTTGACGATCTTGCTGTCTACAATCATACCGTCGAGACACACCTTGAGATTATTGACAGGATCCTCATTGAAAGTTGAGAATACAGCAATATGATTCTTGCTGCCAAACAGCACATGTCCATCTTCAGTATATCGGCTGCTATTGGAATTGTAGCTGAAGTTCATATTCTCCGGGCTTCCATAAAGGGTCACCTCACGACTGTTTCTATCAATCTTGTAAACCTCGCATCGAGAGCTCACCCATATATTTCCATATTCATCACCTATGATGGAACGTGTTGTATTGTCAGGAATACCATGGCTCACATTGATATTTTCAGTCTTTCCGGTCTTCGGATCATACACATATATACCGGCTCCCTGCGATCCTATCCAAAGATATCCGTCCTCATCCTCATAAAGACACTCAGGACTCTTGACACTTATAGGCAATTTGCTTATCGCCTTGCCTTCATCAAAGCACCATACTCCGGCATTGTCAAGGAAGTATGTCAGACCGTATGACGTTGTTCCGCAATACCAGAAGTCAGGGTATTTCATCATTCGGTGGCGCCTCATGCTTCCATCCTCAGCTACCTGAAGAATACCATTGCTCTGCAGGAGGTAAATTCCCTCATTATCCCTTCCTCCCCAGATCGAATTGGTATTTTCCACTTCAATTGAACGAAGCAGCCTCAGTCTGTTACCGTCAAACCTATATTTTCTCAGTTCGTTTCCGTTATTGAGCACCCACAGACTTGTATCCTTATCAAAGAGAGAAATAGTCATCCAATCCCTGCTGCGCTGACCGTCTATGCGCACCTTCTTGTATGCCTGCTCACCGATCTTCTTTACATACACATTACGGTTGGTAAGGACAAGTACGCTATCCTTTCCAAAAGTGTAGAACATGTTGAGAGTCTCTTCTCTGTTGTCCGAAACTGAAATCACAGACTTGTCAGAAGTCAAATAATGATATTCCATTCCATCCTGCTCCTTGCTGATGAAGATGTTATTTTCCGTAAACACAGCCATGACCTGCTGTATATCAAGGAGTTCCTCTTCTTCCCAGATGCGCTCAAGATCCTCTCCCTCTCCTTCAAAAGAATAAATACCCTTGTCTCTGATTCCAATGCATCTTCTTCCAGACTCGTTAGCAGTAACGAAAAGAACTCTCTGGCCCTGAGTCAACTTCTTGAGTTCTCCATTGAAAGAGATCGGACGGCCTGAGGAATCGAAGATGCGCAATCCGGATTCAGTAGCCACAAGAACTTTTCCATCATTGTCAATATAGACATCGCTTACATTACTATCTGAAATCGAAATGATATCTACAAGAGAAAATTTTGAATCTAGTACATGAATCAGAGGATTATGGACATCATAGATCCATATCATTCCGTCCCTGGTCACCTTAACATGACCTCTCACAACAGAATCGTCCTGCCATATCGGGATCATTGCAAAGGTCTTCTTATCCATTATATGGAGACTGTTGCGCATCAGCACAAGCAGTCTGTTCTCATCATAATTTGTTATACAGAAGACAGAGCCGCAGGAAACATCTACTGATGTATCCACCTTTCCATTTCTAAGAAGACCGATACCTGTAGTGGTTCCGACCCACAGGCGACCGTCTGTATCCTCACACATCGTAGAAATGAAATCATTAGCCAGAGACAACGTATCTGACTGATAATAAACAAGATAATTACTTCCATTAAAACGATTCAGACCACGACGTGTACCTATCCAAAGGTAACCCTCGTCATCAACCGTCATACAGTTGACGATAGGATTGGACAGGGTGTTTTCCACCGGAAACTTGAATTGCTGTGAATGTACAGATATAGAAATCGCACATAGTGCGACAATGGTCATCAGTATGTTCTTTTTCATAATGTTAAGTCAATCTGTGGGTAAGCTTCATTTTACATGAAGTTGCATACGCAAATTTATTTAACATTCTGCATAATTCCTAATGTTCGGCAACTAATCTTAGGAGTTGTAAATATTGATTTCTATTCATAACTTTACAAGACGCAGACAAACCACAATATTTTACGATATGAAAAAGTCATTTATCATCGTGCTTGCCGGACTCCTTGCAGCCGGTTGCGCACAGAAGAATCCGGTACTTGAAGTAACTGGCGGAAAAATCCAGGGAGTAGAAAGCGAGGCTCCTGGAGTTCTTGTATATAAAGGTATTCCGTATGCTGCTCCCCCAGTAGGAGACCTTCGCTGGCAGACACCTCAGCCTGTAGTCGCATGGGAAGGAGTAAAGGTTGCGGACACCTTCGGACCTATCTGCCCTCAGCCTGGCAACAAGCCTGGAACTTTCTATGGAGACGAATTTTATTGGCAGGGAACTCCTGAGGAAAGCGAAGACTGTCTCTATCTTAACGTATGGGCTCCAGCTTCAACAGTTGGCAAGACAAGTGCAAAACTTCCTGTAGCGATGTGGGTACATGGTGGTGCATTCATGAACGGATACGGATATGAGGTGACAATGGATGGAGACGCGTGGGCAGAGAGAGGGGTCATCCTCGTTACAATCAACTATCGTCTCGGTAATTTCGGTTTCTTCAGCCATCCTCTTCTTTCAGAGGAGCAGGGCGGAATCTCAGGCAACTATGGTATGCTTGATCAGGTCGCCGCTCTTGAGTGGAT
>JAFZGK010000044.1 GCA_017555445.1 Bacteroidales bacterium | reverse complement strand
GCAATTCCCAGAACACCGGCCAGTATCGCCAAGATTATAACAACAGTTTCCATTATTCGTTTGCCATGATTTCTTCGATATCCGAAGAAGTTATAGGGAGACGCTGAGGTCCGAGACGACGAGCACCGTCCTCTGTAACAAGGATATCGTCCTCAAGACGGATACCGCCGAAGTCGTAATAGCCCTCGAGCTTTTCGTAGTTAACGAATCCCTTGTCTGTTCCCTCGCGCTTCCACTGCTCGATGAGCGCAGGAATGAAATATATACCCGGCTCGTCAGTCACCACATGACCTGGCTCGAGACGGCGTGCCATTCGGAGATTGCCAAGGCCAAGAAGCGGATGTCTCTTCTGATCTTCCGCATATCCTACATAGTTCTCGCCAAGGTCCTCCATGTCATGCACATCCATACCCATGTTGTGACCAAGTCCGTGAGGCATGAACAGTCCTGAGATTCCGAGAGGAAGCATCTCGTCGACATCTCCGCGCACAAGGTCGACTGCCTTCAATCCCTCAAGAAGGAAGTGGGCTGTAGCATAATGGACATCCCAATATGTAGTGCCAGGTCTGGTCATACTGTATGCATAGTCATTAGCCTGCTGCACGATGTCATAGATCTCACGCTGCTTTGTGGTGAACTTGCCGCTGCAAGGATATGTACGGGTGAAGTCCGATGCGTAGTGGGTATTGCTTTCCGCACCTGCATCGACCACGAGGAGACGGCCAGGGGTGATGATCTGATGGTGCGAATGATTGTGAAGAGTTTCTCCGTTCTGCGAAAGAATGGTTGTAAATGACGGGCCCCATCCCTTTGAATATGTAACGCCCTCCATGCGGCCGACGATTTCCTGCTCAAGAACTCCAGGTTTGCAGCCACGACGTGCCTCTGTATGCATCCAATAGCCTATCTCTGCAGCTTTGTCAAGTTCCTCAATCTCACACTGCTCCTTGATAAGACGCAAAGCCACTACAGACTTTACAAGTTCCTCTGAAGCACCTCCAGCAGCAACAGGAGCCACCTTTCTGACCAAAGCTGAAGAAATACCCGTAAGCTCCGAGAGCTTCATCTGGTTATAGTATCTTGCAGGGGGAAGGAAATGAACCGGACGTCCCGCAGCAACCGCAGCAGCAACCGCCTTGTCAAACTCCGCCATAGGAGCAGTGGCCGCACATCCTATAGCTTCACCTTTGGAAGCTACAGATGGCTGAGGACCCATCCAGATAATGTCATCGATGTCCACATCGTTGCCATAAAGGCATTCCGCACCGCTGTCAAGATCGAGTACAGCAGCGAACCATGGCTCATCCACTCCCCAGAAATAAAGGAAATTGCTATCCTGACGGAACTTGTAGTCATTGCCTCTATAGTTGGTTGGAGCATCCACATTACCGAGGAATACTGCTATACCTCTTGAAGAGTCAGATGTTATTGACGCCATCTGAGAAAGAAGGGCGCGACGCCTGTTTACATATACATTTGATTCGAACATAAAAATAAGTTTTACCGTGCTCCGCAAAACCCTATATATCAACACTTTAATCAATCAGAGGTACTTCAAAACAAGCACCCACAAACCGCTAAAGAACTGAATATCAAAAATTTCCCGGGCACGCTGATCATATTAGCAAAGTTAATATTTTTTCTGTAAGTTTGCGCTGACAAACCACTATTAAACAAAAACTAACACCAGACTGATACATGAAAAGATTCATTTTTACAGCAGCAGCCATGCTTGCAACTCTTCTTGCAATGGCGCAGGGACAGAGGCCTCCACAGCCTCAGATGCCGGAAAATGTCGCATATTTCGAGTCAAACATGACTATGGGACAGGTAGAGGGCCGTTCATACAACCATGCACCTACCTTCTTCATCTATCCTGACACAAAGCTCGACGAGGCTGCTGCAAAGGCTCTTGTTGAAGAGTTTGACATGAAGGATGTGCTAAAGGCAAACCATACTGCTGTATTCGTGATCAATCCTGTCGGCGACAAATATGACAATGTAAAGGATTTCGAAGGTTTCAAGGCAGTGTTCGACAGAGCACGTTCAGGCAATCTCAAGGTCATCGGTATCGGCAACGGAGCAACATTCGTGAACACTGTTCTTGCTCCGACAGATGCAGCAGGTCATATCGCAGGCATCCTTACAATCGACGGTAAGCCAGGCAAGGCTCCGGCACAGTCATGGGGTGTTCCGGCATACGTTACCGGAAAGAACGCCGCAAAGGTGGCAAAGCCTTATATCGCATTGAACAAGGCGGTGAAGAAAGGCGACAGATATGTGAACGAGGAAGAGGAACTTCTCACAGTCATAGTTGACGAGACTGTCGGTGCATCACTTGCTGAAACTTTCGACAAGGCATGGGCTGAACTCCTTGTCAAGAACCTTAGATTCAATAACTACAAGCATACTCATTACGAAGGAGCAAAGTATGGTCAGTATGGACCTTATGAGCTTGAACCATATACTGTTCATGAGGCTCTCGGAATCAAGAGAGAGATCGTGACCATGGAGCAGAGAAACAGCCTTCCATGGCTCTGGTACGAGTACTGGCCTGAGGAACTTATCGAAGGAGCACCTGCAGCAAGCGTGCCTGTGATGGTACTTCTTCACGGTAACACAAACGACCCTCGTACCCAGGCTGAGACCTCAGGTTTCATCCAGGTCGCTGGAAAGGAGCGTTTCTTCGTTGTTGAAATGGAATGGCAGGGAAGCCAGAACTACGGTGCAATGGGCTATGACGGAGTGGAGCAGGTCCTCAATATCCTTTTCGCAAAATACCCACAGCTCGATCCTTCAAGAGTATATGCTCAGGGACTTTCTGCAGGTTCGATGACAGCAACTGCACTCGGTATCCGCAAGTCTTATGTATTCACTGCTGTCGGCGGTAACTGCGGAGGTATCTTCGGCGGTCCTGCAAGCGCATTCTCAAACTACAGCTCGTTCTGGGCTGATGCGACTCAGAAGAGAGGAGCAGTTGAAATGCCATATTGCTCTATCCTCGGTACAGCAGACAAGGTTGTTCCTTTCTACAGCCCTGAGAACTACAAAGGCAACAGCTTCCTCAACGCATGGAACACTTATCAGCAGATGAACGGCATGGAAGTCACTACAGAGCTCGACTTCTCAAAGGATCCCCTCTTCGGCCTCGAACTCGCTGACCGTGAGACTCTCACAACAAACAAGGGAGAAGGCATCAAGATGGAGACAGGTTTCTTCTACAAGGGCGAGATTCCGCTCATCAAGGTAATTGCTGTTGTTGACTACGGTCACTGGAACTTCATGCCTGCCGCACAGGTGATGTGGGACTATTTCAAGATGTTCTCACGCGACCCGCAGACCAAGAAGCTTATCTATCATGGAAAGTAAAAGCGCACCGCACTTTCTGTTCAAAGCGGTACAGCACTGATATTTATAAAATGAGTG
>JAFZGK010000043.1 GCA_017555445.1 Bacteroidales bacterium | reverse complement strand
GAGACCGAGTGAATCGACGAACTTGTCGCCGAAGCTGATCCAGTCGATGCCCGGGTATGTCACCTTGTGTGCGTTCATGTTGCCTGTAGCGCCACCGAACTTTGCAGGATAGGTGAGCTGCGAGAACTGACGGATCTGCTCCTCGAGACGTACGGCAAACACATTGAACTCCTTACCTACGCGGGTAGGGGATGCAGGCTGTCCATGAGTCTTTGCAAGCATAGGAATCTCTGCCCAGTCTGCCGCCATGCCCTTGATAAGGCCGAGGACCTCTTGAAGAAGCGGCATGAAGCATCCTTCGATGGCTTCCTTGAACGAAAGTGGAACTGATGTGTTGTTGATATCCTGGGATGTAAGACCGAAATGAACGAATTCACCCCACTTGAGGATATCCATTTCCTTGAAGCGGTCCTTGATGAAATACTCTACAGCCTTTACATCATGGTTGGTCACCTTTTCGATTTCTTTCACCTTGGCAGCATCTTCCGGAGTCATGTTTCTGTAAATGTCTCGGAGAGCCTCGAATTTAGAGGTGTCGAAGTCTGCAAGCTGTGGGAGGGGAATCTCACAAAGTGCTATGAAATATTCGACCTCAACACGGACACGGTACTTAATGAGTGCGTACTCGCTGAAATACTCTCTAAGTGGTTCTGTCTGACGTGAATAACGTCCGTCTACAGGCGAAACCGCCATAAGTGAAGAATTGCTCATTTCGTTCTATTTTTTTAAATGCTGCGCAAAGATAGAAAAATATGAGATAATGGGCAATTTTACAGATGGTTTGATTGTAGTCTTGCTAAAAAACTCTATATTTGCGCGATTTGTACGTAAATAACCAATTTATAACTAAATAATAATGAAGAAATTCTTTTCAAAGTTACCGCTTATCTGCCTCATAGCAGTGATCTGCGGTATGCTTACCGGCTGTGATCTTTTCGGAGGCAAGAACGGAAAGTTCTCTGTATCAGTGAAAGAGGTGGGCTCAAGCTATGTTGACCTTGAATTCACAGGCCCGGAGGCAACAGAAGTTGCGTATATCCTCAGTAAGAAGGAGCAGCTTATGAACAACCCGTCAGTTATCTTCAATGACGGTGTCGAGATGACAGTAAAAGGTGGCGAAGTTGTGAGAATCACTGGCGGTATTGACCAGGATACTCAGTATTATCTCTATCTTGTCGCAAAGCTTGATGCTCAGACCTATTCTGAGGTATATACTTTAGCTTTCAAGACTACAGAATTCAATTTCGATCAGCTTCTTACAGTGATCGATACTGACTATGACGGTTATAGAATGCGTATCACTGTTCCTGAGTCTACAAAGAAAGCAAAGAACGCGATTCGTTACAATCAGTCATGTATCATGATGTACAACTACATGAGCAGCTCGACTGATTATCAGGCACTTCTTTACAATGGTGGTGGCCCTAACGGTCATGTTTCAAAGGACAAGACTCTTGTGTATAATGAGGAAGCTAACTGGTACCAGACAGAAGAAGATTCTGATGGTGACGGAGAGATTGACTGGGATAACAGGTTCAACCCGATTTCTCCAGGTGAGCCTGTAGTGTTTGTTGCAGGTGAGTTCGCTTGGATGGAGGATTCTCCTGAGTATGAGAGCGGATACTTTACCTATCCGTCAGGCTGGGATCCTGGATATTATATTCCACTCATCGATCCTGCTTATTTTACTGGTGGCGGCAAGAGCCAGAGCAGCATCGGCATCATCGATGATGTTGATCTTTCACGTCCTATGGATGCTTACTGGACAGGTGCATTCCAGCGTAAGTTCTTCCGCGTAAGAGAGCCTGAGCTTCTTGATGGCGGAGTTGATGTGAGACTTGCTTCTGCATCTCCTGTAAACCTTACATTCGAGTTCTATCCAGATGACAATGTGAAGCAGTATGCTATCGGTATCTTTGACCAGTCTATGTACGATCAGATTCTTGATCTCCTTGGTGGAAGAGAGGATTTCTTCCAGTGGGCTATCACATCATACTTCGGAGCATATACTTTCGGTACAATCGTGGTTTCTGGTGACATTCAGCTCGATCTTACCTCAATCTATTACCAGGACGCTATCGCAGAGGATACTGAGTATCACGTGCTCGTGACAGCTATGGGTGACAACATGGCGACAAGTCAGAACTATCAGAAGTACACTTTCAAGACTACAAAGAAGGAGAAGGACGCTCCAGTTATCGAGGTTACTCCGGTTGCTGCAGAGACTACTCCATATGAAGCTACATTCAACATCAAGTGTACTACTGCTGCTGAAGGTAACCCTGTAACTGAGTGCTACTATGCAGCTAACTACCTCAGAGACTGGCTTCTCGCTGTGAATGCTGGTTCTACTTACTTCAGCATTGTGGCGGGTAACAAGGCCTACAGTTATTTCAGCGAGGATGAACTTGAGCTTATCAACTCAGAGAAGGGTCTTGAGATATCTATTCCTTCACTTGATGGTGAGACTACAAGAATCGCTGTTCTTGGTTACAACGATGAGTACACTCCTAATAACCTTACAGGTTTCGAGTTCATCGAGGATTGCCCAGGTGTAGCTGACTGTACAACCCCATATGTGGATCCTAAGCCATACGTTGATACTAAGCATTATATCGACCTCGCGGGTGACTGGACAGCTACGGCAACTCTTGAGAATGCAGACGGAAGTAAGACTTTCGAGCATTCGTCAAAGATCACTCTTGCAGCTGACCTTTACGACTACCCTGCTACACTCAGCAAGGAGGTTTATGACCTTTATAAGAACACCGGCAAGAATGGTAAGGATAAGGAAGAGGTTGATGCAATGTGGTATGAGTTCAAGGAAATGGCTAAGGTCGTGACTGAGGAGAGACTCGAGAACCAGAACAGACTTGTGGGAATCGGCTGGCTTGACGCAGACAGCTACGACCGTCTTGATGCACGTACTCCATACGATCTCTTCATCGCTAAGGATTACTCTTCAGTTGACGTTTCGTCACTTTATAATGACTTCGGTCCTAAGTGGTACCTTGAGACTAAGGTAAATGAAGATGGCACAGTAGAGTACTTCATCCCTATCGACGCTAACTTCCTTCCACCTGCAGCCAACTGGTCTGTTCCATTCTATCTTGGAGCGATGGATAAGAATACATACCTCACAATCACTTACGGTAATGGCTGGACTCCTTCATTCCCTGTGACTGTGAACTCTGACAGAACTCAGATCATCATCCATCCGCTCGTTTACAACGGAACAAACTACTATCCTAACATGATCGGTGTTGACAGCAGCATGCAGCAGACTCTCCTTGAGAATCCTGTAGTGTCTGAGATCGTTCTTACAAAGGGTTGGAATGGTGAGCGCAAGGAGCAGAGCTCTGTGCTTTCAGCTGGCAGCGTACAGCCTAAGGGTGATTTCCCTACAACTGTATACAAGCCAAGAACATCTGTAAAAGCTTCAGCTGAACTTCAGAAGATCGAAGCTGCAGTTGTAACTGTTGATCAGTTCAAGGCAAATGCTGACAGACTCATTGAGAACATGTACAAACTGAATAACTAATGAAGAATATATTCAAACTCGCATCACTGCTCTTGGCAGCAGTGATGCTTTTCGCTTGCGAAGAAGAGAACGCTACTTCAGGTGATTTCTATATCACTTCAGACAAGGATGTAATCCAGTCTAACGGTGAGGATGTTGCTTATATAAAGGTAATGTTCGGCGAGACCGATGTGACTGCAGAGGCTACTATTTATGATGATAAGAACAATGTTCTTAATCTTTCTGACGGAATCTTTACAGCTGACAAGGATGGTGAGTACAAGTTCTGGGCAACTTACGGAACATACAGCACCTTCAATAAGAATCTTGATGATAAGGGACTTTTTACAATCAGAGCTATCTCTGTGGCGGTTCCAGAGGCGGTAGCAGACCCGCAGCCTGCTAACAAGTCATTCTTCCACCGTGTATTCCTTACTCAGTACACAGGTACAGGATGCGGATATTGCCCATATATGATCAAGATCATCAGAGAGCTCATGGCTGACAAGACCATTCCTAATAAGGCCGTACATGCTGCAGTTCACTCATACAGCAATGCTGACCCAGCATACATCTCAGCTCCAAAGGTGAACAGCTATCCATATGTTACAATGGATCTTTATCAGGGATTCTCTCACTCACAGGGTACTGCAGTGCTCAAGTCGCTTGTTGAGACAGGCGTAGCATCATCTGCAAAGGCTGGTATATCAGCTAACCCTATCGTTTATCAGAAGGAGGGACTTCTTGTAGTGAAAGTTGCTGTGAAAGCTGCAGTTGATGGCATCTTCAACGTAGGAGCATGGCTTCTCGAGGATGACATCTATGGTCAGCAGACAGATTATGATAGCGTAGGAGACAAGTCCTTCAATTATCACGAGAACTGTGTGCGCGTGGCTGACTCAAAGTACAAGGGTACTTTCTTCGGACATGCTCTCGGCACTATGACAGCTGGTGACACCGCTTATAAGACATTTGTAATCGATCTTAAGAAGTCTTGGAAGCAGGAAAATCTTCACCTTGCTCTGTTTGTATCTTATGGTGAGAGTTCAGGTGACAAGATCACATACACTGTATGTAACGTGATCGATGCTCCTATCGATGCTCCTACTCCATTCGAGTACAAGTAATCAAAGAAGCAACATAATTGCAAATACACCTAAAAGGAAGCCTTGAAGCCCAAGGCTTCCTTTTGTGTCATGCCATATCACAATTTCAGTGTCGTCGCCAGACCAGATCTCCTTGAGCTCCTTGTCGTCAGGCCTTGCGGCTCTTGACCATTTCCTGATAAGGAATCCTCCGCTGAAATACGTTACTCCTGAGTTTGAGCGGTTCATCGTGATCAGAGTCTTGTAGTCAGAATAATACAGATGTGGAGCAAGGATGTCTACGGTTTCTTCCGGGAGGATATAGAATTTCTTCTGCATCTCTTCAGGAGTGGATGCTACAAGGACAAGCGGTTTGAATCCCGCTTTTTCAGCACGTTCGATAAAGGCGGCAGAACGGTTCCAACGTCCTCTTGGCATATTGATGTCATAGACTGAAACTATCATCACCCTTCCGTCTGCTGCAAGTTCATCGTGGTAATTGCCCTCTGCGTCATAGAATGACAGATTGGCCTCAGAATGGTTGGCGTCATTTGTCATGATGGTCTCGGTACTGACGAATGTCCATGTGGAATCTGGAAGATTGTCAAGACTGAACTGCTCCTGCTCTCCGTCCTTTTCGTATATGAAGATGGCCTCGTACATGTCTTCCGAAGCATCTGCTGCCACGCCGCCTGCATGAAGCGCAGTTGTAGGCTTGAAATCGGTGAAGTCCACCAATGGGATGTATCTCCACGAATAAGCCGCAAACAGAAGTATAGCTGCAGTCACTATCGAGAAAGATACGTATTTCTTCTTCAGAGGCTCTCCCAATGCACTTTTAGGGAAATAATAGATGCATAGAAGGACGCAGAGTACGATGTTCTTGAGGAATGTCTGCATGTGGGTAAGGTGGATTGCCTCTCCGAAGCATCCGCAGTCCATTTCCGGGTTGAAGATTACCAATGCCAGCGTCAGCAGGGTAAAGAATCCCTGTAGTACAAGGGCGGCAAATGCCATCACTTTGCGCCATGCTCCTGTGATGAGGGCGGTACCTATGATTGTCTCAAGCAGGGAGAATGCCTCGGCAATATATTTTGCCGCGCCATCAAGAAAACCTATATGAAGGAAATCGAAATATTCCTTCATCACAAGACCGGCTCCTACAGGGTCCATCAGTTTCAGTATTCCTCCGACGAAGAATACGATGCCTGTGGTAAAACCGCAGAACCTTTTCATTCTCTGCAAGATATATCTCATCCTTATGCCTTTGTAGCTGAGTCCACAACATCCTTTACCTTGGCAAAGATTGCGCCCGGAGGCAGCATTTCGCCGTATTCGTCGCTGCAGTCGATCCTTATGAACTTAGAGTCAAGTTCACACTGCTTCCTATATATGTCGCGAACCCTCTTCTGAAATTCAATATCCGCTTCATGAATGTCTTGAGCTCCTTCCAGATAATTACGGTCATCGCCTCCGCGATTACTCTTGAGCTTTGACTCGACAAATCCGATAGGAACGTCCAGAAAGATGTTCAGGTCCGGCTTCGGAAGTTCGAAATTGCCATACTCGGTGTTGAATATCCACTCGCGTAGAGACTCTGCTTCATCCGGGTCGCTGAGTTTTGCGCACTGGTATGCGATGTTTGAATATACGTATCTGTCGAGGAGGACGTGGCCGCCATTCTTAAGTGTAGCCTTCATCTCCGGTGCAGCACCATGCCTGTCTTCTGCAAAAAGTAGCGCTACAAGCTGAGGATGAACGGTTTCATTGCTGCCGAAGTCTCCACGTAAGAAGCGGCTTATGAGGTCTCCATATACGGGAGCATCATAGCGTGGGAAATGTATGTATTCTAGTGAGCCGAAAACTTCTTCGAGGTATGTTCTTAGTTTTTTCACCTGGGTGGATTTTCCAGCTCCGTCCAGTCCTTCAAGTACTACAAGCATGTCTTTAAAATTTATTCAACTTACAAATATAATCAACTTAATTCTCATTCTGAATCTTTTCATTACTTTTGCCGCATGATTATCGATAAAGACAGAGAAATAAGGATAATGGCCATAGTCAACCTTACGGATGACTCTTATTTTGCCGAAAGCCGTTGCGATGGTGTTGATGCGGCTCTGCAGAGGATCGGTGCCCTTCTGGAAGAAGGTGCCGATATCATCGACATTGGAGCATGCTCGTCACGTCCCGGTTCTCAGCCTGTAGGTGAAGATCAGGAGTGGAGACGCCTGGAGCCCGTGCTCAAGGCTGTGAAGGCACGATGGCCTGACATTGTTCTGTCAATTGACACATACTGGTCTTCTGTTGTGAGGAAGGCATACTCACTTGTCGGCGATTTCATTGTAAATGATATCACTGCGGGAGCTGGTGATACGATGATGCTCCCTGTTGTGGCAGAGCTGGGGCTGACTTATGTAGCAATGCATATGAGAGGCACTCCTGAAACGATGCAATCCATGACAGGATATGATGATGTAACATCGGACCTTCTTCAATATTTCTCAGAATTTGCAATAAAATCAGAAAAAATAGGACTGAAATCATGGGTTTTGGACCCCGGATTCGGCTTTGCAAAGACTATTGACCAGAACTACGAACTTATCAGGAATCTTGCGAGATTCCGCAGTTTCGGATGCCCTGTCCTTATCGGTGTTTCACGTAAGAGTATGGTGTATAAGATGTTCAATATCAGTCCTGAAGAATCTTTGCCTGCTACCCAGGCTCTCCATATGCAGGCACTCATCAATGGCGCGGACATTCTGCGTGTCCATGATGTGGCAGAAGCCCTGCGTACAGTTGAAATATATCGAATGGTGCAATAACCTACCAGTCAGGGCGTAAATCATAAATTTTCATTGATTTTTTTTGACATATCAGATAGTTTTCTGTAAATTTGCACTTTAATACCCTTATGGGTATCAATGTAAATAACCAGTTTTATGAGAACATTTCTTTTGAGCATCACTGCACTTTTGATCACAGTCGCAGCATCAGCGCAGGT
>JAFZGK010000042.1 GCA_017555445.1 Bacteroidales bacterium | reverse complement strand
TCTCCGACTGCTACAGATCAAGCGCTGCGGGCGGCTCGACCCAAAGGCCGTCCTCGCGCTTGACTGTTGCCCACTTCTCCTCAATGGATTGCGGGGTTCGTTTAGGACGATGCAGATTTCAGGCAGATTATGAAAGCGACGACACATGAAATACCATGATTCATGTATCGTCGCTGCCTTTTTTATGGTTATAACACTGTTTTAGATAGCGACGAGACAAAAATATGCGTGTATTTGTGTCGTCGCTATGATGGAACGAAGCGTAACTCTGGCTAAGCCTTTCGATAACTCTACACCGCCATCGTATTCTTCAGTTATTTATGATATTTTTAGTGTAAACAGGTATATCGTTACCTTATTTTTTTATGGATTCGTACGTATATGAAATTAATCCGAACAGAATCTGTGTGATGGCCTGGGTGGTGTGGGAAAGGGTTGCGTAGACGATACCAAGCTCCATCGGGAGTCCGTAGAGGACTGAGAGGGCAAGGCTGATGACAAAATGAAACGCTCCGATTCCGCCAGGAACAGGTACTGCGAAGCCGAGGCCGCCTACGAGTGAAAGGAAGAGAGCATCGATCAGGTCAAGTCCTTCCATGAAGGGCACTGCCCACATTGTGCTGGCCGCCATGATCCAATACATGATCCAGATTGTTGCCGTATATGCAAAGAAGAGCCATTTCTTCTCCATTCTGAAGCAGCTTGAAAAGCCCTGAGCTATACCCTTGAATACACCCCAGACCTTGCTGCAGAAAGTGTTCCTGTCCCTGAATTTCCACAAAGCATACATGGCTCCTGCAGCTACTACAGCCAAGACCGCCACGATCCACCATATGCTGAAATTCAGACTTTCAGACATTGGAATCCATATCTGCTCGACAAAGAATTTTCCGAATCGGTTGAATCCGCCTATCACCACTACTGCCAGCAGCATGAGCATGACTACAAGTTCCCAGCTGCGTTCAAGCACTACAGTTCCGAGCACCTTTTCATATGTAGCCTTCCTTGATTTCTCCATGCGTCCGTCTTCTGCGACAACCGACACTTCTGCCGACCTGCGGGTAATGACACCGCATCTGATGAATTCGCCTATTCTCGGGAATATGAAGTTGGAGATATTGCCTATGTTGATGCCGTTGAAGGCAGTAATTCTGGAGATGCTGTCATCGATGGGGAGGAGAAGTCTGCGCCAGCGTAATGCCCTGAGCAAAAATGCTGTAGAGCCTGCTACCATGGACAGGATCACAAATGCCCAATTGCATTGCTGCAGGACGGTGAGGAAATCTGCCCATTCCACTTCGCGGAAAGAGACCCAGAGAAGCAGGACGGCTAACGCGGCAGATGCCAGGTATTTAAGTATCTTCTTTATATTCATGGGGTGCAAATATATCCAAAAGTTTGTTAACTTTGCTCGGTTATACGTATAAAATAAAGAATATGGCTTCTATACTTGGTATCGGTAACGCATTGACTGACATTCTCGCAATCCTCCCGGATGACACTCTTCTCAAGAAGTTCCATCTTCCTAAGGGAAGCATGCAGCACGTTGACATGGAGACTGGAGATAAGATCTGGCAGACCCTCAAGCCTATGGGTGTACAGCTTGTGGCAGGCGGTTCTGCAGCCAACACCATCACCGGAACAGCGATTTTCGGAATGGAATCCGGATTCATCGGAAAGGTGGGAGATGACGATCTCGGTCATCTTTTCAAGAGCGACCAGGCACAGTATGGTATCAAGTCAAACCTTCTCAAGGGAGTTCATTCTTCCGGCAGAGCAATGGTGTTCATCACAGCACCTAATGCGGAAAGGACATTCGCAGTCTATCTCGGTGCAGCACTTGAGCTTGTTCCGGAGGATCTCAAGCTTGAGTACTTTGAGGGATATGATTATTTCCATATCGAGGGCTATCTCGTTCAGAATCAAGCAACTATCCGCCGTGCAGTAGAACTGGCAAAAGAGGCAGGATGCAAGATTTCAATCGATATGGCATCATATAATGTAGTCGAGTCCAACAAGGCTTTCCTTCACGACATAGTGGAGAAATATGTGGACATCGTCTTTGCCAATGAAACAGAGGCAAAGGCATTCACAGGACTTGAGCCACGCGAGGCCCTTGAAGAAATGGCACGTCATTGCGAAATTGCAGTCGTAAAGGTCGGAAAGGACGGATCGATGGTCAAGAGAGGTGACGAGTACCATTTCATAGAGGCTTGGCCTGCAAATCCTATCGATGCAACAGGTGCAGGAGACACATATGCAGCCGGCTTCATTTACGCTCACTCGCTCGGGATGCCTCTGAAGGTGTGTGGAGAGATCGGTTCGATCATTGCTGCAAAAGTGGTCGAAGTGGTTGGAACCAAGATCGACATCCCACGCTGGAAGGCTGCAAAGCATGAAATCAGAGAACTCATCGCTGCAAACTCATAAATTATGTTCGAATTTGTGAAAAACTTCTTCAGAAGAAGGAAGATCCGCAAGTTTGCGAGCCCGATCGAAACTTCATTCCTGCCTGTCGACAAGATTTCCGTAGTCAATACGGTCATCGATGTGCAGGAGACAGGATTCGACCAGCTCAAGGAAGCCATGCTTTCATGGGGCCGCAAAAAAGGTATCAAGGTCAACATCTATTTCTTCGATTTCAGGAAGCTCAAGAAGGGAGAGCAACTCCTGACCAGCATAGACAAGACATTCCTGCGCAAGGAACTGTCATGGATCGGAACCCCGTCCCTTGGCAAGGCGGCACCTATGTTCCTGGAAGAAAGTGACCTGTTCATATCGCTTATCGACAACGGAGACTTCCCTATCGACTTCATCAGCAAATGTGTCAAAGCCAGGTTCAAGATCGGCCGTTATGCCTATGACGGAGATGTCTACGACATGATATTCCACGGCGGAGCACGCGAAGAGCTGAGGGGAGATGTCTGCAGAATCTTTGACGAGCTGATTGATTTTTTGGAAAAGATTAGATAAAGCATTATTGCAATGAGAAAACTGAAAGACTATCTGATGATAGCGGTAAAGGGCGCATGCATGGGCGGCGCTGACGTTATTCCGGGCGTTTCCGGAGGTACAATCGCATTCATCACCGGAATATATGACGAATTCGTAGGCTCAATCGCCTCTGTGAATATGGAAGCTGTCCGCCTCCTGCTGCGCGGACGTTTCAAGGAATTCTGGAAACATATCAACGGATCATTCCTTCTTGCCCTGATTACCGGAATCGGAGTCAGTGTCGTTTCGCTGGCAGGCATCATGCAGTATCTGCTTGAGCACCACCCTATCCAGACCTGGGCATTCTTCTTCGGCCTCATAGTAGCGTCATCTATATTCATCCTCCGTGGAATCAAAGGATTGAAGCTTCGCGAAGTCATTATGGTGATCATTGGAGTAGTTCTGGGAGTTACAGTCTGCACTCTCTCCCCTACCCAGACTCCGGACGCACTCTGGTTCATCTTCATCAGCGGAGCCATCGCAATCTGCGCAATGATTCTTCCCGGAATCTCAGGCAGCTTCATCCTGCTCATTCTCGGAAAATACGAATATATAATGGGATGCATCTCCGGACTCTTCAGCGGAGACTTCATGAGCAACTTCCTCGTACTTTGCGTATTCCTTATCGGAGCGGTAGTCGGCATCCTCGGATTCTCAAAATTCCTCCACTGGCTTCTTGCTCGTTGGAACAAGGAAACACTCATCGTACTTGCCGGCTTCATCATCGGATCACTTGTCAAGGTATGGCCATGGAGCAATCCGTCAGCAATCGTTACATCTCAGTTCCCTGAACTCGTACCGATTGCAGAGAGCATGCACGGCGATCTTCCTTCAGAGATCGTGAACCAGTACATGGCTTCAGCAGACCTGCATATCGGAGGAGCTGTATTATTCGCCATTGTCGGTTTCTCACTTGTGACAGGAATCGAGGTCGCAGGAAAAATCCTCAGCAAAGAGAAAAAGGCATAGGCTCCTACGGATACTACGAACACGACGGACTCACCGCCTACTTCACCGACCTGACTGCAACCTACAGCAACTTTGCAGTAGAATTTACAGAAGCCCACAAGTCCGGCGACACCCTTTCAGTTGTCTGGCACCTTACTGCCATCCCTCAAGCCAGCGAATCACCAATCATCTTGAATGACGGCAGCTCTCCCGAGCTTGACATGAGCTACAGCACTACATTCGTCCGACTTTCAGCCTATCCGTAGGACAACTTTTGAAATAAGTACATATTCCGAAACAAAACCCGCAGCTCATTTCGATTGAGTATTGCATTTCAAAAAAAAAGTATTACCTTTGCACCCTCTTTCGACATCAGCCTCGCTGATTCCTAAGATAAAGGACTGGTCCGGTAGCTCAGCTGGATAGAGCAACAGCCTTCTAAGCTGTGGGTCACAGGTTCGAATCCTGTCCGGATCACGAAAGAACGCAAAAGCACTCAACTTCCGTTGAGTGCTTTTTTTTGTGTGCCTGCGGACCGTTGAGAGCTTGCTCTCATAAGGGACGTAGGTGCACAAAAAAAGCAGTACAGCGACAGCTGGACGCGCTTTTGCGTTCTCTCGTAAGATAACCCGTGGGAGGGAACAGGAAAACGGAGCGCCAGCGACGTAATCCTGTCCCTTCCCTCCTCACCTTGGCAAGATTATTGACAATCCAGATGCGGACTTACAAATGGACATTATGGACAAATATGTTTGCATCACCTGCGGGTACATATATGACCCGGCAGAAGGAGATCCGGAAAACTTCGTGTTGCCGGGAACTCCATTCGAAAACATCCCCGACGCCTGGGCCTGTCCCGCATGCGGAGTAGGTAAGGAACATTTTGAAGTGTGGCACGGTTAGCCACACTTTTTATTTACCCTTAATAGCCGTATATCCCTGTCTGATTAAACCTGAGCGATGAAAAAGTGTCTTATATATGATGCAATGACAACTATATGGAAATAGTTGTTAACTTTGTATGGTAACGCCAATAAATGAGTTATAAAATGAAGAAGATTTTATTTATTGCTGCATTGCTGACAATTGGTCTGTATGCAAGCGCACAGGAAGCAGTTTATTCTGTGAAATCAGGTAAGATTACAATGGAAGCCGGTATGGGCGGAATGAGATTCGGTGGCGGCGGACCTGGCGGTCCTGGCGGAATGGGTCAGAGAGGTCCTGGCGGCGCTGGCAGAGGCGAAAGAAGCGGCGAGCCAAGACAGGCAGTAAACCCTGTAATCTATTTCGATGATTACGGTGCAAAGCAGGTTACAGTAAACGAGTTCAACGGTAACAGAACAAGAACTCTCGTGATTGACGGCAAGAACGTCATGGTAAATGACGCAGAAAAGACTGCACGCGAGATGCCTCAGATGGGAATGTCATCAAGCCGCACAAAGATCGACTTCACTAACCTTACAGAGAAAGTGATCAAGAAGAACAAGATCAAGGAACTCGGAGAAGAGGAAGTAGCCGGCAAGCTCTGCAAGAAATATTCTTATAGAACGCAGGGTATGAACGGTCCTGTAACTCAGACAGTATGGATCTACAAGGGAATCACCCTCAAGTCAGCTATGGACATGGGCTTCGGCGAGATGGGACAGACAGCCATCAGCATCGAAGAAGACATCGAGGTTGACCCTGCACTCTTTACAATTCCTGAGGGAGTCAAGATCGAGAAGATGCAGATGCCACAGATGGGTGGCGGCTTCGGAGGCCCAGGCGGTGGTGGATTCGGCGGCCCAGGTGGCGGCGGCTTCGGTGGTGACGGATTCGACTTCTAAGACCGACTTTATAATTAATTTGGACTATATGACAAACTATTGGTACAATAGGACAAGTCAGATAGTCCAAATTATGTTATATTTGCGAACTCTAAAAAACAACACACTAATTTTAATTAATAACACATGAAAAAGATTTTCACATTTGCTGTTGCAGCTCTCTGCGCGACCTCTATGATCGCTCAGCCAAAGCTCAACAAAGACAACGTTGAAGAAGTACTCAAGGCTCTCACTCTTGAGGAAAAGGCAACTCTCCTCGTAGGTGGTGGTTGGGGTAGCATGGCTGCCGGTAGCCTTACCGCTTCACAGACAGTACTCGTTTCTGGTGCTGCAGGTACAACTCGCGCCGTAGAGCGCCTCGGTATTCCTCAGACAGTCCTCGCTGACGGTCCTGCAGGTCTCCGTATCAACCCTACACGCCCAGGCGATCCTAACACATACTATTGTACAGGTTTCCCTGTAGGTACAGTTCTCGCCAGCTCATGGAACACTGCTCTCGTTGAGGAACTTACTACAGCTATGGGTAACGAGGTTCTCGAGTATGGTGCTGACGTACTCCTCGCTCCAGGTCAGAACCTTCACAGAAATCCACTTTGCGGTCGTAACTTCGAGTATTTCTCAGAGGACCCATATCTCACAGGTAAGATGGCTGCCGCTTATGTAAGAGGTATCCAGAGCAACGGTGTAGGTGTCAGCCTCAAGCACTATGCTGTAAACAACCAGGAGACTAACCGTATGGAGAACGACTCACGCGTAAGCCAGAGAGCTAACCGCGAGCTTTACCTCAAGGGATTTGAGATCGCAGTCAAGGAGTCTCAGCCTTGGACAGTGATGTCTTCTTACAACAAGCTCAACGGTGAGTACACTCAGCAGTCATTCGGTCTTCTCACAACTGTTCTCCGCGACGAGTGGGGCTTCGACGGTATCGTGATGACAGACTGGGGCAACAAGGCTGGTACAGTCAAGGCTGTAAAGGCTGGTAACGACCTCATGGAGCCAGGTAGCGACAATGAGATCGAGCGTATCGTTGCAGGCGTGAAGAGCGGTGAGATTACACAGGAGGAGCTCGACAGAAACGTTCGCAACATGCTCAACTACATCGTTAAGACTCCACGTTTCAACAAGTATCAGTATTCAAACAAGCCAGACCTCAAGGCACACGCTGAGCTCGTTCGCGCAGCTGCTCCAGAGGGAATGGTTCTCCTCAAGAACGCTAACAACGCTCTTCCTATGCAGGGCGTGAAGACTGTAGCTCTCTACGGTACAGGTTCATATGACTTCATCGCAGGTGGTACTGGTTCAGGTAACGTGAACAAGCCATACATCCGCAATGTTGCTGAAGGTCTCGAGGTTAACGGTTACACTGTAAACCCTGTTATCAAGGACTGGTATGAGCAGTACATCAAGTTCACTAAGACTAGCATGAACAACGCTAGCGCAGGTGGCGGAATGGGTATCCTCCTCGGCGATCCAGTTATTCCAGAAATGGAGATCGACCGCGCATTCATCGAGAAGATGGCTCCTCAGACTGACGTAGCTGTATTCACACTCTCAAGAAATGCTGGTGAGGGTGGTGACCGCAAGGCTCTCGACGGCGACTGGACTCTTACAGGTCAGGAGCGTCAGATGATCCAGAACCTTGCTGACGTATATCACGCTGCAGGTAAGAAGTTCATCGTAGTTCTCAACATCGGTGGTACAATCGAGACTGCATCTTGGAAGCACATTCCAGACGCAATCCTCCTCGCTTGGACTCCTGGACAGGAAGGTGGTTATGCAGTTGCTGACATCCTCAGCGGTAAGGCTAACCCTTCAGGAAAGCTCCCTATGACATTCCCAATGAACTACCTCGACATCCCTTCATCAGAGAACTTCCCATACAACTACAACGGAAACGGTGGTCAGGGCAACTCACTCGCTGCTATGATGGGCTTCGGTGGTCCAAGAAGACTTAACAAGAACGTTGACTACACTGAGTACTCAGAGGGTATATATGTAGGTTACCGTTACTTCTCAACTGCTGATGTAGAGGTTTCTTATCCATTCGGTTACGGTCTTTCTTACACTACATTCGCATACAGCAAGCCAGTTGTAAAGGCTGGTACTGACGGCTTCACAGCTACTATCACTGTAACTAACACAGGTAAGGTAGCAGGTAAGGAGGCTGTTCAGCTTTACGTTACAGCTCCTGAGGCTGGTCTCGAGAAGCCAGCATTCGAGCTCAAGGCGTTTGCTAAGACAAAGACTCTTGCTCCAGGCGAGTCTGAGACTCTTACTATGAAGGTTGACGCTTACACTCTTGCATCATTCAACGAGGCAACTTCATCATGGGAGACTGCAGCAGGTGCATACGATGTCAAGTTCGCTGCTTCTGCAGCTGACGTACGCGCAACAGCTAAGTACACTCAGAAGAAGGCTCAGAGCTGGAAGGTGAACGACACTCTCAAGCCAGAGCAGCCAGTTAAGGAACTCAGCCTCAAGAAGTAGTCTGATTCCCATAAATGACAAGCGGTCGGTTCATTTCTGAACCGACCGCTTTTTTAATAATCTTTTATAATATTAGAACTTGTAGCGGATACCGAGAGCTACGCTTGATGGAGTGTGAAGACCAGCACCACCGAAGCCGATTCCGATATGCTGACGGAAGTCAAGAGAAAGCTGGAGAGGGAACCAGAACGAATACTCGAGACCTACCATACCTGCAGCAGAAACATTGAGGTAGTTAGCATCACCGAGACCGAGACCCACACCTGCTCCTGGACCTGCGTAGAAACCCCACTCACCTCTTGGAGTCCATGATGGCTGAGCGATCATGAAGTTATAGATACCAGTAGCACCTACATTGAAAACGCCGTCGAAGCCAAGGCCAAGACCTCCATCAACTTCAAGGAAGTTGCTTCCCATAGAATGCTGGTAGCTGACTTCACCACCATTACCTACACGTACACCGATTGCTCTTGGCTGAGCTGAAGCAGCAACTGCAAAACCAAGTACCATTGCTGCGATAAGAATGATTTTCTTCATAATTTGTTAGATTTTGGTTAATATATTCATTCGCGTTTTAACAAAGGTAAGAAAACAGAGGCATTTCTCAAATAGTTTTTTCTTACCTCCTGCCACATACCACATATTTTACCTGACGGTAATCACAGTCCTGTGATATCTGACAAGGCTTGGCTGACCATTATCTTCTGCTGTCATGATAAGATGAAAAACATCTCCTGACTTGGCATCAGAAGGAATCTTGACTGATGGAGACATGCTATCTGCGCCTTCAATCCGGACTTCTCCATTATGACTTCCGACCTTATGCTGTGTCCAGCTGAACACCATCGAATCTCTGTCAGGATCCTTTACCCTGGTCCTTATCTTAATTGTTTCTCCTGCCGACGCATCCAGAGCATAAGGACCGGTAATTACAGGATTATGATTTACAGCAGAGAACTCTGAAGTAGCAGACCATGCCATTCTTGCAGCAAAATCATTCTGTATAGCAGGTATATAATCCGGATACTCCGGATGATTGTCAGATTTATGTGACATGGAATCCATTGTATCAAAAATGAACTGATTGCTGAAATCAAGAATATCCACATGGTCCGAATTTGACTTTCTTCTTCCAGCCCATCCGCCATATTCCTGAGACTCATGTGCTCTCAGACCGTTATCTATAAGATTCAGATAACAAGGAGTATCACCTTCACTGATAAAGTTACCATATGGCTGCGGTGGCGTCCAGACCCAATATCCCATAGATATGAGTTCTTGAGCAGAATAGCCTGAAAGACCGAAATAATCTGTAAAATCGTCCTTAGACATCTGCTTTCCATCACCCCAGACTCTATACATATCTCCTAAGATGCCTTGTGACTTGATCATTTCAGAAGTCCATGCAGCTGAAAAATATATTGTATCCTTTATATTAGGAACCGCATTCCTCGCACCATAGCCCAGATTGGCGACTCCTATATCAAAAGATACTGACTCCACCTGTGGCCAATACACCTGAACATATTCTTTATATGTCTGGTCCTGATGTCCGGAGAGGCAGAACTTTGCTTTAGCTGATACTCTTGCCCTTATTGCTTCCCATTCAGGCGTACCTTCATATTCTTCCTGAATAGACTTGAGGGCACGCGAAGCTGTGCTGGGACCGCCCCACACCTGAATGAATACAGGACGAGAATCGTCATCAAGAAGGACCTGCTTTATAAGGTCGGATCCTGGTGAATCGTGTGAAATATCACCCTCGAACTCAACATTTCCTACTCTTATCAAAGACTTGAGATGATCGGGTGTCGGATAGTTTGGGTCATGGACCTTAAGATTCGGATACACTTTCTCGTAAGCCTCTATGATATCGTCGATGAACCTCTCCCCTTCTGCCCATCTCCAGCTGGTCTGAGGTCCCAGATCTCTATCAGGTCTTGCATACTCACGACCGGGAATATATTGTGTCGTGCCCTTACCATCCCCTTTCCAATGGAACTGACTGCTGGCATAAATGATTCCTTCCGTATCAAAACCGGAAGAATACAAAACATAACGGATCAGTGAATTGTTATCATCAAGTTCGGGGTCACATGTAACAATCACCCTTGGCTTGTCATTAGTAGCATCCTGCCTGTTGGCATGACAAGATGCTAAGACCAGAAACATAAGGACACTACAGACGATTCGGATATTTTTCATAAGAAAACAGATTAAGCTTCATGCAAATATAACAAAAAACACCGACCTTATGGGTTCATAAGGTCGGTGTTTACAAATCCGTTGATCTCCTGTATCAGTTCTACCGATGCTAGGGATCTTCGTTTTATGTCTTCAGAAACATCTGGAGAGGCTGCGGCAGCCATGAAGGCATTGATCGCCTCTCCGAATTTCCTGTTTCTGCGGAGCTCCTGCCCCAGCTCGAAATATTCCGCTGCGGTCATTATACGAGTCCTGAGAATCCCATGAAGGCCATTGCAAGAATACCTGCCGTTACAAGAGCGATTGGAATGCCCTTGAATGCCTTAGGAACGTCGTTGAGTGCAAGCTGCTCACGGAGACCAGCGAAAAGCACCATTGCAAGACCGAAACCGAGTGAAGTAGCGAAAGCATATACGACAGCCTCACCGAGGTTGAACATTCCGTCGGCAGCTGCTGCAAATGGAGATGACTTCTGCACCACTGTAAGAGCCACACCAAGGACAGCACAGTTTGTAGTGATCAGCGGAAGGAAGATACCAAGTGAAGCATAAAGCGCAGGGCTGATCTTCTTGAGTACAATCTCCACCATCTGCACGAGGGCAGCGATCACAAGGATGAACGAAATGGTCTGAAGGAACTCAAGACCGAACGCCACGAGAAGATTGTTGAGAAGATAAGTCACGACTGTCGCGAGTGTGATCACGAAGCATACAGCCATTGACATACCTGCCGCTGTGCTGAGCTTGTTGGAAACGCCGAGGAACGGACAGATTCCAAGGAACTGTGAAAGCAGGATATTATTTACGAATATCGCTGAAATGATGATAAGTATATATTCTACCATAATTATTCCTCCTTACTTTACTCAGCCTTCTTTGAAGTCAGCTTTCTGAATACTACGATAAGGTATGCAAGTGCGATGAAAGCTCCCGGAGCAAGTACGAAAGCAAGGATACCGTCGCCTGAAATGAACTTGAATCCGAATGCAGAACCGCTTCCAAGGATCTCACGTACGAGACCAAGGAGAGTGAGCGAGCATGTGAAACCGAGACCGATACCGATGCCGTCAAGAGCAGAATCCACAACTCCATTCTTGTTTGCAAATGCCTCAGCACGTCCAAGAACGATACAGTTCACTACGATAAGCGGAATGAAAAGACCGAGAGTTTCGTAGATATCCGGAACATATGCCTGCATCACGAACTGAAGCAGAGTCACGAATGTAGCGATCACAACGATGTATGAAGGGATACGCACCTTATCCGGAATATATGCAGCGATAGCTGAGATCACCATGTTCGAAAGGATGAGGACGAACATAGTAGCGAGTCCCATGCTCATACCATTGACGGCTGATGTGGTTGTGGCCAAAGTAGGACACATACCGAGAAGGAGCACGAACGTAGGATTCTCCTTAACCAGACCTTTAGTTATGTGTTGTAGTTTTCCCATTTTCTGATCCTCCATTAATTAAGCGGCATTGGGGTCTGACCGATTGCATTGAACACCTTTACTGCAAGAGCAAGGCCGTCTGCATATGCACGTGAGGTGATTGTAGAGGCTGTGATAGCATCAACATCACCACCGTCCTTCTTCACCGCAAGACTCTTCTCTGCAGCATTCCAACCCTTGAACTGATCTGAGAAAGAAGGCTCCACACATTTTGCACCGAGACCAGGAGTCTCAGCCTGTGAAAGCACCTTTGTATTGCAGATCACTCCGTTGCGGTCAAAGCCTACCTTGATTGCGATAGGGCCACCGAAACCTACGGGAGCAACATTGATTGCACATCCTACAACGTCACCTTTCTCGTCATATGCGAGATTGTATGCGTAAGATGCTCCTTCGAAATCCACTGTTCTCTCTTCCTCGATAGTAACGGCTGTCTCAGGAAGCACTTCCTTGATGGCTGCCTCATTCTTCGCTGCAGCTGCTGCAGCGATAGGCTCGGCTGTAAGCGCGTATACTCCTGCGAGAAGTGCAGAACATACGAGACAGATGGCGAGCAGACAGAGGCTCATATTCTTGAATGATGATTTTACTGCCATGATCTCTTACCTCCCGTATTTTTTAGTGTGACATACCTTGTTGATGAGAGGAACGAAGCAGTTCATGATGAGGATCGCGAACGATACTCCCTCAGGATATGCTCCGAAGTAACGGATGAGCATGGTGATGAGACCGATACCCACACCGAAGATGATGCCACCGAGGTTGCTCATTGGTGAAGTCACATAGTCAGTCGCCATGAATACAGATCCGAGAAGGAGACCACCGGTGAGGAGGTTGAACACAGGATCTGTGAACTGCTCAGGGTTGATTGCCCAGAAGATGCCTGAGAATACAGCCACTGTAGCAAGGATTGACAATGTGATGTATGGACGGATCACCCTGCGCACAAGAAGATACGCGAATCCGAGAAGGATAGCGATGGCTGAGAGCTCGCCTGCCGAACCTCCGATGTTATAGAAAAGCATATCCATGTAGTCGAGGCCCTCGATTGCAGCCACACCGCCTTCCTTGGCAAGTCCGAGAGGAGTAGCACCTGAAAGTGCATCAAGACCGCCTCCGATGAAGCCCTGTGGTCTTGTCCAGTCAGTCATGTAGGTAGGGAATGAGATGAGAAGGAACACTCGGCCTGCGATTGCAGGGTTGAAGAGGTTCTGTCCGAGACCGCCGAAGGTCATCTTTGCAACTCCGATAGCGAAGATGGCACCGATGAGTACAACCCACCAAGGAGTGGTCGACGGAAGGTTGAGTGCAAGAAGGACACCGGTCACAACTGCAGAGAAATCGCAGATTGTACAGGTCTTCTTAAGAAGATATTTTGTTATGAGGTACTCCAGCAGAACGCATGAAGCAACGCTCACGCCAAGCACAGCAAGAGCAGACCATCCGTAGAAGAGGATGGAAACGATCACTGCCGGCATCATGGCGATCACAACATCCCTCATCAGAGACTTGGTCGAAGTCTTTGTATGAAGATGCGGTGAAGGTGAAACTATTAATCTTTCCATTAATATTGCGTTATTTAGTTATCAATTTTACTTCTGCGCCCTGCCGCGGATAATTCTGATGACGTCACCCTTTGCGATACGGATGATGTCAAGAAGCGGAATGTTTGCAGGACAGCTGTAAAGACAGCAACCGCACTCGATACAGTCCTGAACGGCATTCTCCTCGAGCTCGTCCATCATTGAGTTGCGCGCATACTTCTGAAGGAGGAAAGGTTCAAGACCCATAGGACATGCCTCAGCACACTTGCCGCAACGGATACATGCCGACTCGACTCCGCGAACTGTCTGCTCTGCAGTCAGATAAAGGAGTGATGAAGAGCCCTTTACTGTAGTAGCGTCAAGATTTGCGATAGCCTTACCCATCATAGGACCGCCGCTGATGATCTTCACTGCCTCGGCAGGAACACCACCGGCATATTCAGCGATGTATGAAAGCGGCATACCTATACGGAACTTGTAGTTATGCTGCCTGTCCATAGGGAGACAGTCACCTGTCACTGTGAGCACGTTGGTCACAAGCGGCATATTCTTCTGGACAGCCTCATATACTGCAAGCGATGTAGCTACATTCTGAACTACAGCACCCACGTCAATTGGAAGGCCCATAGACTTCACCTGACGGCCCATCACAGCATCGATAAGCTGCTTCTCACCACCCTGTGGATACTTCTTCTTGAGAGACATGACTGAGATACCGTCATAACCTTTTGCAGAAGCCTGAAGTTCAGCAACAGCTGCAGACATTGCCGCAATAGCCTCCGGCTTGTTCTCCTCGATACCGATGACTGTCTTGCAGCCACCGAGCACCTGCTTCATGATTGCTGCACCTACCACGATCTCCTTGCTTCTCTCGATCATGATACGGTTGTCTGAAGTAAGATAAGGCTCACACTCAGCACCATTGAGGATGAGGCATTCAGCAACCTTTCCTGGAGGCGGGCAAAGCTTCACGTGTGCAGGGAAGGTCGCACCACCGAGGCCGACTACACCGTTCATCTTGATCTTCTCAAGGATAGCCTTGTTATCTTCAGGAATTGCTGTGACAAGGGTATCAGTAAGGTCAATGCCCTCAGCCCACTCGTCACCTTCGACATCGATCTCGATGTGAGTCATATTGTTACCGGCGAGATCCTTGCGAGGTCCGACAGACTTCACGGTACCTGAAACCGATGAATGTACATAAGCTGAAATGAAACCTGCCGGTTCAGCTATCACCTGTCCTGCCTTCACCTTGTCACCTGCTGCTACAACTGGAGTCGCTGGCGCACCAAGATGCTGAGCTACAGAGATGAATACCTTTGAAGGAACAGGAAGGACTTCGATCTTGCAGTCCTTTGAAATCTTCTTGTCTGATGGATGGATACCACCGATTGAAAATGTCTTCAACATATCTTATTCCTCCGTTGTTTTAGGTTTCTCAACTACAGCCTCAGTCGCTGCCGGAGCAGCTGCAGGGGCCTCTGCTGGTGCTGGCTTCGGTTTGATTACAGGGAAATTCACAGCGTGGATTGCACCTGTAGGACACTCAGCCACACACTTCTTACAAAGCTTGCACTTTGTGAAGTCGATATAAGCTACATTATTCTCGACAGTGATAGCCTCAAACGGACATACCTTTGCACACTTGCTGCAACCGATACATGCAGCCTTACATGCCTTGCGAGCCACTGCACCCTTATCCTTGTTGATGCATGAAACGTAGACACGCATGTTCTTGCGTCCCTTGTTGCGAAGCTCGATCACATTCTTAGGGCAAGCCTTCACACAGGCACCGCAGGCTGTACACTTCTCCTCGTCAACGACAGGAAGACCTGTAGCAGGATCCATTGTGATCGCACCGAACTGGCAGGCAGCCACACAGTCACCGCAGCCGAGACATCCGAATGAACATCCTGTGTCACCGCTGTAAAGAGCAGCCTTCACACGGCAAGACTGATAACCGCCGTACTCGTTTGTACGAGGACGATTCTCGCAAGATCCGTTGCAACGTACCACAGCGACCATAGGTTCCTTTGCGGCAACCTCGACACCGAGAACAGCAGCAACCTTCTGCATACCTTCATTGCCTCCTACAGGACAGAAGCATTTGTCCAGATTCGGAGACGACTCGACGCAGAACTGAGCGAAGGCGCGACAGCCGGCCTGTCCGCAACCACCGCAGTTTGCACCAGGCAATACCTTCTCCACCTCGTCGATTCTCGGATCTTCCTCAACCTTGAACTTTTCAGCCACAAAGTAGAGGACAACTGCGAGAACCACACCGAGAACGGTAAGGATTGCAATAGTCCAGATAATTGTTGTAGTCATTATTTTAGTTGTTTAGTTGTTGTCAATATAAAACACGAACTCGTTTGACAGTCTGTCCCTGAAAAGCCAGATGCCAAAGTAATATAACGCAACTCCTGCAATCGAGACAAGACCTGTAAGATAGTCGCTCTCGAAAATCGTAGACAAAGATAATATTAAAATCAATAAAACCGCTAACGGAACAACATAAGATAGCCACACAGCCTTCAAGCCCATGGTCATCTTTGTCTTGACTGTCACTTCATCTCCCACCTTGCGCTCCGTATATGGATCGGTCGGTACCATTATTATCTTGTCTTCCTGCTCAGACATGCCGCAAAGACCCTTTGCATGACATGACGAACATGCTGATGAAACTGTGATCTCAACAGTCGTGAAATCCTTGTCGATTTCCACAATCCTGCCCGGATGGGCTATCTCATTCTTCTTTGCCATCTTATTTCTTTTTAACTTCCGGCTCGATCAAAGCTGTAAACGGATGCTTCAGTCCGGAATAACCCTGAAGTCGTCCAGCGCCGGCTCCCACCCTTACAGGAGCTTCAAAATATACCGGTACCCTGTTTTCATCATCAGAGACCCAGATCATCATATCTGTTTCTCCCGTAAATATCTCGCCTGCAACAAGTTTAGCTGCAAACTTTATAGCCTTGACTTTACCTAGACCCTTTACATCGATGGTTTCTCTGCCATAAAGTACAAAGTAGACATGATAGACTTCATCATCTATTGCAAAGGTCATCGGGTATTTCTTACCGGGCTCGACCACATCGATGTCCATATTCCTGGCATAAAAGAAAAGAGCCGGGAGATCGAAGGTACATGGATCAAGAGGAAGTTCCAGCTGCTTGCGTCCCTTGCCTTTGCTGCTGGAATATACATCAGCCGCTATATATGGTTCTGCAGCGTTCCAGTTGTAGACATAATCGTTGGTAGCATGGTAGCGTCCTTCATAGGTGTCACGCGTAAATTTGAGAGGCTTTAGTCCGTCCCTCGTGAACCATGACTGGAAGTCTTCCCTTATCTTGAAGAAGAAGTCGTAGATCTTGATGGTCTTTCCTTCCACTGCAACATGAAACACTTCCTGTCCGTTAAAGACCTTATTATCAAGGCTTACAGAAGCATTTGCCACATCCGTGCGGATGGCGCCGAGTTCATAATGAAGGATGAAGTCGAGTCTCTCCCCTGACTGATATGCAAGCTTGTCTTCAGAAACAGTCCTCACCGGAATGCAGGCAGACTTCTTCAATGTATCGGAAATCTCCTGTGCATGCGACGGCAGCACGGCCATACACACGGACAGGAGACTTACTATATACTTGTAGATCAGATTCATTCTATGCGAAATCATTTGTAACGAAATCGTCATTCATCGCAGAACCAACCGGCATTGCATCAGCCTGATTTACAAGGCTTTCCTGATCATCAACAAAACGCACCTCGTCTGCACGGAAGCGCATGTCTATGTCGGCGATGGCACCGTTACGATGCTTGGCGATGATGATCTGTGTTCTTCCAACATCATCAGGATTCTCAGAAAGACCCTGATAGTCATAACGATGGATGAATATTACCATATCTGCATCCTGCTCGATTGATCCAGACTCGCGAAGGTCGCTCAGCTGAGGACGGCGGTTGCTGCCCTGACGGTTCTCCGACTGACGTGAGAGCTGGGACAGCGCTATGATAGGCACATTCATCTCCTTTGCAGTAGCCTTGAGGGTACGTGAAATAGCTGCGACTTCCTGTTCACGCATTCCGCGGAGTTCGGCCGGTCCCTGCATGAGCTGAAGGTAGTCGACAACGATAAGGCGGACACCTTTCTGCTTCACGAGCTTCTTCACCTTCGAACGGAACTCCATTACCGGAAGGGAAGGAGTGTCATCTATATATATAGGTGCTCTGGCCAGTCTCTTGAGCTGGATGTCAAGCTGCTCCCACTCATACGGAAGAAGCTTCACACCACCCTTGATCTTGTCAGCACTTAGACGAGTCTCGGACACCATCATACGCTTGGCGAGCTGGATGGCTGGCATTTCAAGCGAGAAGAAGGCCACAGGCATATTGAAATCCACAGCGGCATTACGGGCGATATTGAGCACGAATGCCGTCTTACCGACCGATGGACGCGCCGCAAGGATGATAAGGTCTGAAGCCTGCCATCCGAGAGTGATCTTGTCCATTGACGGGAAGCCTGAAGGCACACCGCTGAGTCCGGAAGAATCCTGAAGTCTCTGAATGTCATCGAGAGCATCGTTGATGACCTTTCCGATCTCCTGGACATCCTTCTTCACATTATTCTGAATGGCTGCAAAGAGCTTTGTCTGAGCGGTATCGATAAGGTCATCTACATTTACAGACTCATCGTATGAAGACTTGAGGATGTCATATGAAGCAGTGATGAGCTCCCTCTGGATACATTTCTGCTTGAGAATGCGGATGTAGTATTCGATGTGTGCAGCTGCACCGATCTTCTGAGTAAGCTGGGCAAGGGCCACGGTACCTCCGACAATTTCAAGATTGCCGTTGGACTTGAGCTTCTGAGATACAGACAGAAGATCCAAGGCTACATGTTCGTTGGTAAGCGAACGCATTGCCTCGAATATCATTCTGTGCTTCTCGCTATAGAAACAGTTCGACGTAAGCTCATCCATAGCCTCGTCGATACAGTTCGGCTCAATCAGAAGGGCTCCGAGTACAGCTTCTTCAACATCAAGAGCTTGAGGCGGTCTGTTTCCCATCTCAAGCCCAAGTGTATCCAAGTTTACGGATGTATTCTTCCTTCTGACCGGTTTTTTCTTTCCCTCGTCAGCCATAATGTCAGATTATTCGAAATCCGGATTGACAATGATTCTTCCGCAGTATTCGCAGATGATCATCTTTCTGTTTGAAGCGATGTCGATAAGTCTCTGAGGAGCGATCACGTTGAAGCAGCCGCCACAAGAGTTGGCATTGAATACCGGCACAACTGCAAGCTGATTGTTGCAGCTCTTGCGGATATGGTTGTATGCGCTCATTGTTCTCGCATCGATCTTCTCTGCACAAGCCTCTCTGTTTGCACGGAGCTGCTCCTCCTCCTTTGCAGTAGACTCTACGATAGTCTCGAGTTCTTCTTTCTTCGCCTTGAGGTCATCTGTTCTGACAGCGATCTTCTCCTTTACAACCTCGAGGTCGTTCTTCTTCTCGAAGATACGCTCCTTTGCCTCGTTGATGTTCTTCTCAGCGATCTGTCTGAGGAGTCCCTGATTCTCGATCTCCTTATTGAGGGAGTCGTACTCACGGCTGTTTGCGATGTTCTCGAGCTGAGCCTTATATCTCTCGATCTGATCGTCGCACTCTGTGATGTTGTGCTTGTTCTCTGTGATGAAGTGATTGTACTCCTCTACCATCTCAGCCATACGTGCAGCCTTCGACTTGAGCTCTGCAATCTCTGTCTCGAGATTCTCTACCTCAACTGGAAGCTCACCTCTGAGCTGGAGGATCTTGTCGATCTCTGTATCAGCCTTCTGGAGCTCATAAAGAGTCTTAAGTTTCTCACCTACTGAAAGATCCGAATCGGCAAAGCTCTTCCTGATGGATACGAAGGTCTCTCTCTGGTCGATCGGAGTCTCAAATTTCTTTGTCTTTTTAGCCATATCGCTTAAAAATAATATATCGGGTTACTATTTACATTCTGAGTTATGCGAACCGCAAAGGTAGGAAATTTTTTCCTTATCAAAGAAAATAAAATATCAACTATCTCTATTTCACTTTCATAATGGCCTATATCCATTATCATGAAGCCCGGTTCAGTGAAAAAATTATGATATGAGATGTCACCGCTGATGTAAAGCTGGGCACCTGACTTCATCGCTGCACCGATGAGGGAACCTCCTGAACCACCGCACATTGCTACTGTCTCTATCTTTCCTTCAAGAGGTCTGGAAGTCTTCACGACCTTAAGACCGAATCTTTCCTTCACATAAGCTACAGCTTCGTCTGCCGTCATCGGAGTCTGAAATTCGCCCACTGTTCCCAATCCTGTTCCTTCACCATCCTCATCAAGAATCCTCACATTCCTGAGTCCAAGCCTTGCAGCCATTGCACCGCTTACTCCGGCGAGCACCTTGTCCGCACTGGTATGAGCCGCATAGATGCTGATACCGGCTCTGATAGCCTTTATGATCGCCTCTCCTGTCTGATCTTCGGGAGATATCTTCTTCACTCCCTTGAATATCAACGGATGATGGGTCACAATCATATCCGCACCACAGGCAACGGCCTCATCTACAAGAGCCGGAGTGCAGTCCAGTCCAAGAAGTACTGAGCTGACCTCATCTTCAGGAGAACCCACACACAGTCCGCTGTTATCCCAGCTTTCCTGAATGGAAAGAGGCGCAAACTCTTCTATAACAGATATTATATCCTTTACTTTCATAGCGTTTCGCGAATTTCAGCAAGCTGCTGACGGATGGACTTGAGGGAATCAAGCACCTTGGCCTTGGTTATCACTTCCTTTCTGTCGCCCTTCAGTCTCTTTGCGGCACCTTCGAGCGTCATACCCTCGACCTTCACAAGAAGATGTATGTGCTTGAATGTCTCCACATCCTCCTTTGTAAAGAGGCGGTTTCCCTTGGCATTTCTCTGAGGCTTGATGAATTTAGGGAACTCATTTGCCCAGAAACGGACGAGAGACGTGCTCTCACCCAGGATTTCGGCAACCTCGCCGATGGTATACAGATACTTTTCCATATAAATATCAATCCATTGATTGTCCAGCACTTACGGACATTATAACCATATTGAGATACGCTTCCGGCGTCACAGATGCAAAAAGATAGTGTACCGGATCCAGTACAAGCGTATCTCTATGAACCTCATAATGGAGATGCGGCGCGAAGGAATTTCCAGAAACACCCACATTACCTATCTTTGTTCCTCTCTTTACCTTTCTTCCCTTACGGGCAACGACATCAGCCAGATGGGCATAACGTGTCACATATCCGTTGCCATGATCTATGACCACCACATTTCCAAGACCCTTGGTTGACTTCACCACTTCCTTTACCACACCATCAGCAGCTGCAAGCACAGCAACTCCCTCCGGAGCTATAAGGTCAAGCCCGTTATGGGTCATGTTCACCTTGTAGAAAGGATTTATCTTGTTTCCCACAGAGGCACCGGTCTGAGCATAAGAGAACGTCTCGAAAGGATGAGTCATCGGAGGCATAACAAATCCTGAATCAGTGATAGTCTTCATGATTGCCTGGAAATTGGCCTCGACAGAATCCGCACCCTGCTTCAATGCCGCAAGCCTGCTGGCAGAAAGCTTGGTTATATCTGGCACAGGAATCGAGTCCAAAGCTTCCAGATCACTTCCTGTGGCAAAACGGTCCATGCTCGGAGCAGATGTATGGAACACCTCCTCATAAATACCGTCATCCTTGATCTTGAGGCCTTCTACCACATCAGCCAGCAGTTTTTCCTTCTTCTCAAGTTCAGGAATCTCCTTTTCAAAAAGTCTGTTCTCCTGCCTTAAGCGTCTTTCCTCTTCAGTACTGAATACCAGAGCAAAAATCACGTAATATAGAACTGCCATGGACAGAGTACCCACAAAAAACATCAGTATCTTGCGAATGACCGCCCACACTGATGTCTTTGCCTTCTTGAACTTGTAGTTATCCTTATCGAATATGTACTTACCGCTCATTATCTCTTCCTTGATTTCTGATGAGAAGGATGGAGGGTGATGTTATCTGATGCTGACTCCGTATTCTTCACCATCGTAGCATATTCCTCAGTTGTGATCTCAAGATCGAAATAATTTGACGGATTCATATGCTGATTCCTGTAGATGACCTCGTAATGGAGGTGTGGACCTGACGATCTTCCTGAGTTGCCGCTGGTACCGATCATTTCTCCTCTCTTGACGGTCATGCCCTCTGAAACATTGATTCCCTTAAGGTGGGCATATCTTGTCTTGTATCCGAAGCCATGATCTATAAGCACCTGATTTCCATATCCATAGAAATCATTTCGAACCGACTCGACCACTCCGTCTCCGGTAGCATAGATAGGATAGCCTGGCTGAAGGGCGAAGTCAATACCTGTATGTCTGCGGGACTTGCCGGTGAACGGGTCAGACCTGTAGCCGAAACGGCTTGAAACGCGATATATCTTCTTGTCAGGATTGAGCGGCGGGATGGCAGGAATGCAGGAAGCCATGTCGCCGGCTCTCCTTGAAAGCTCCGCAACTTCGTCGAATGAACGGCTCTGGACAAAGGTCTTCTTTGTCAGTACATCCATTCTG
>JAFZGK010000041.1 GCA_017555445.1 Bacteroidales bacterium | reverse complement strand
TTTTCAAAAATAGCTTTATCAAGACGATACGGCAAAGGAATATATTCCATATCAGCAGTTCTGACATTGGCATTGTCATCTCTCGCCTTTTTCAACCCGCTTGCAATTCCTCTTTGCATCATGATGAAGCTGATCAGTATTCCTATAATCCTTTATCTGTTCATGGCTCTTACAAAAAAAAGCGAAATCTTTTTCTACCTCAACCTGGGCTTCAGCAGAAAAGAATACTATGCAATCCCCGTCATCGTGGAATTCATCGGTTGCATCCTGTTTATGATAATAATAACTGTTCTTTGCCATGCCATCAGATAACAAGCTTCTTGTAGATAGTGTCCATCTGAAATTCGATCATCAGACGGTCCTCCAAAGTGCCTTCATGACGGCACAGACCGGCAGGATCACAGGCGTGCTGGGTAGGAATGGCTGCGGCAAATCCTGTCTTTTCAGATGCATCATGGGAGGGCTGAAACCGCAGAACATATTCATCAGATTCAATGACGAACAGGAAACCGACTACGACCATATCGGTCTAAGAATAAAATATCTGCCTCAGAATTCATTCATACCGCTCAAGATGACCCTCGGAGAAGCGTTTGATATTTACGGGATTGACTATGACGGTCTTGTTTCATTCGATCCGAAATTCCACACCATGCAGAGAAGGCAGGTACGGGAATTGTCGGGAGGTGAGGCACGCATCGCAGAAATGTATCTGATACTCAATTCGGATGCTGAGTTCTGCATCCTGGATGAGCCTTTTTCCAATGTTGCACCAAAATATGTAGAGAAGATGCAGGAACTGATACAGCAGCATAAAGCTGAGAAGGGCATAATCATTTCTGACCACATGTATGAGTCAGTCATGGGTATCACCGATGACCTGTACCTTCTGCGAGACGGCTACACCTTCCTGATAAAATCACGAGAAGATCTCGTCCTGCAAGGATATATTCCGCGATAAGTCCGATGTATAAAGCAACGACGTGACAAGATTCAGCGAATTTTTGTCACATCGCTTTGAAAATTAAGGGAAAATCGTCATTTTGTGCAGCGACGTGACATAAAAGCACCTTTTTTTGTTACGTCGCTATATCTAACATTACAGATTCAACTGCTATGAAAAGAAAACTGCTGATTATAGTTATCATGTGGTTATTTGCCATGTCAGCTGCAAATGCACAGACCGGCACATGGTCCGGCAAGCTTGACGTGCAGGGCATAAAACTTTCGCTCGTATTTCATCTGGACGAGGAGAATCCTACAGCAGACTCTCCTGACCAGGGTGCAAAGGGCATCCCTATCCAGGTGGAAAGGAAGGCTTTCGGAGGAATAACCATCAAGATACCATCATTAGGAGCAAGCTATGAAGGTATATATACCATACAGAAGATAGCAGGAACATTCAGACAAGCAGGTCTTTCCCTGCCCTTGACTCTTATCCCAGGAGAGGACAAGCCGAACCGCCCGCAAACCCCTCAGGGCCCGTTCCCTTATACGACAGAGGAGGTTACATTCATGAATGGAAATATCCCTCTCAACGGAACTCTTGTTCTTCCGGAAGGATATTCCCGTACGACACCAGCTTTGATAATGGTTACAGGAAGCGGGCTGCAGAACCGTGACGAAGAAATCTATGACCACAAGCCCTTTGCTGTCATTGCCGATGCTCTTGCCAGAGCAGGTATTGCTACTCTGAGATATGACGACAGAGGATTCGGCGGATACGAAGGAAATATCAACGACTGTACTACAGAAGATTTCAAGAACGATGCTCTTGCCGGCATGGACCTTCTCAGAAAGCGTTTCGACAAGGTCGGCGTCATAGGTCATAGCGAAGGCGGCACAATAGCATTGATGATTGCAACAGAACAGAAAGCAGACTTCATTGTTTCGCTTGCCGGAATGGTGGTGTCAGGTGCAGAAACTCTTGTTTCCCAAAACAGGATCGCTCTTGCACAGGCCGGGATCGATGCTTCTGTCACCGATATTTATTGCAAGGCGATCGAAGAAGCATTCACTGCGACTATGAAGGGAAGCAGCATGCCGGACATTGATGATTATGATCTCCCTGCTGCATTGAAACAGAACTACATTGCAGTTCTCAGCCAGATCCGTATGCCTTATATGAGACATTTCATTGCATTGGACATGCGTCCTCTGCTTGACAGGATAGCCTGCCCGGTTCTTGCCCTCAACGGAACAAAAGACATCCAGGTGGAACACGAAAACAACCTTTCAGCCCTTCGCGACGGCCTGCCATCAAACAAGAAGACATGCATTGAAGCTGTAGAAGGCGTAAACCATCTTTTCCAGCACTGCACGACAGGAACCGTATCCGAATATGGCGAAATAGAGGAAACAATATCTCCTGCTGTACTTGAAACTATAATCCAGTGGATTTTATAAAAATCATATTATCTTTGCCTTATAAGCAACAGATATCATGAACATATTCAAAAGACTGACAGCCTTTATCCGTGAGGTTGCTAACATCGACGCCTATATCGATACTGACGCAGCCGAGCGTTCGATAAGAAGTAATATAGATTTCAAAGGCCCTAACGCATGGATTCTTGCTGTGGCAATCATCATTGCCTCAGTCGGACTTAATGTCAATTCCATCCCGGTCATAATCGGAGCCATGCTCATATCACCGTTGATGGGACCGATCTTCGGACTTGGCCTCGGACTTGGCATCAACGATATCAACCTGATGAAACAGGCCGGAAAGAATCTTCTCGTCATGGTTTCCATCAGCGTTGTGGTGTCATTGCTTTACTTCGTCATAACTCCGCTCAGTCTTAGCAATCCAACAGAGCTCCTAGCCAGAACAAGACCTACCATCTTTGACGTAATGATCGCTCTGTTCGGAGGTCTTGCCGGTATCTTCGAACAGTGCAGAAAGGAAAAAGGTACTGTATTTTCCGGGGTTGCAATCGCAACTGCATTGATGCCTCCATTGTGTACCGCAGGTTATGGACTTGCTACAGGCAATCTTGCTTCATTCCTTGGCGCTCTCTACCTGTTCTGCATCAACTGCCTCTTCATCACAATGGCAACATACTTCCTTGTAAAGTATTTCCGTTTCAAGAAGACAGAATATGCCGATCAGGGATTCGGCTTGAAGACACAAAGAATCACGACATTCCTCATCATCGTCTTTCTGATACCGAGCATCTGGTCTGCAGTCATCCTTGTAAAGCAGAACAATTTTGAAAAGAAGGCAATCGAGTTCGTCGAAGCTCACCGTTCTATAGGAAACAGTATCATCTACGACTACCAGATCGACCACCAGGACGGGTCTGTGCTCAAGGTGTTCATGACAGGTGAGACTCTCAGCAACAGTGCAAGGAACAACCTGTACATATATGCCAACGAGCACGGCATCAGCGAGCAGCAGATCGTGATCAAGGAATACATAACCCAGAACTCACAGGGCAATGATGAAGTATTCAAAGGCATCTATGAACGTCTTGATTCAAAGATCGGCCAATATGAAACAACCATCGAGCAGCTCAGCAACGAGCTTCAGGCCGCAAAGAAAGATGAGCTGCCGTACATGCAGATAGCAAGTGAAATCTCAGCCGCATATCCAGAAATAAAGCAGATCCACATCGGTCAGGGAACCCACATTGTCATTGACAGCCTCAAGGTGACACCTTGCCTGATCGTGAAAGTTAAGTCTGATTCGCTCATGTCAGAATCTACAATTGCACAATTCGAGAAATGGATCAAGGTCAGACTGCAGGTGGAGAATGTGGAGATCACACAAATGAACCAGAATTAAACCTCTTCAATGGAATCTTGTCTAAATAGCGAGTACTCAAGGAAACCAATTGTTGAACCCATTAAACTGACAAAGCTATGAAGAGAAGAATTCTAATGGTATCAGCTATGATACTCCTGTTCGGTTCTCAGGTGCAGATGTATGCCCAGAAGAAAGGTGGACCGGACCCAAAGAGACCTGGAATGGAGATGCGTGAGAGCAGAAGACCAGGCGGACCTATGCATGAAAAAGCTATCAGTCAGGGTGAAATTGCGAGACTTCAGGACTTCTACTGGAAGACGTACAGAGTGAAGATCTCAAAAAAGGAGGCAGAAAGAATCCTCATCGAGGACATAAAGAACAAGGGAGCACGCGACTTCGCTCGCAACACTCCCCCACCTGCACCAAAAAAAGGACACAGACCTGAACCTAGGGGCCCGCAGAGACCTCATAAAAAGTAAAAAAAGCCAGTCAAAAGATGACTGGCTTTTACTTTATATCTACCTTATTTTCTTATCAGGCACTGCACGGTTCTGAAAACATCAGCTATGAACAGCACCGGACTGGTTATCAGCATTATCAACAGCCAATCTGTCAATCCTAACGGAGCCACACCGAACATCTTTCCGGCGAATGTAACTATGATAATCTGACCAATGATGATTACCATCGAAATCCAGAAGAATCCTGCACTGTACGATTCCTTCAAAGGTCTTTTCTTTCTCGCCGCATCCACCAGATCTAGAATCAGGCTTCTGTCAGTCCTGTAATATCTGGCATTGAAAAGATTCCAGAACTGAAGCATCACAAAGATTGTAAAGAATATTCCCTGCTCCTTACCCCCGAGGTGGTCCTTCATATGCGAAAGATCTGCAAACCTGCTGAAGAATACATTGAGAGAGTCACTATTCAACAAGGTTGCTACAGATATTTCTGAATTTTCCGGTATATGCCACATCAGCTGCCACAGACCCGCCAGAAGTAGGAAGAATGTAATTCCGACCCCTATGATTCTAAGGAACATCGCCCTGTTGATTATATGGCTGTCCGGCTTTCGCGGACTGTCAAGAAGCACCTTCCTGTCCGCAGGCAGCGAGGACAACGCCATAGCAGCAAATGTATCCATGATCAGATTGACCCAGAGCATCTGTGTCACGGTAAGCGGAGAATCCAATCCTATAAATGATCCGAGAAGGACAATCAGACATGCGCAGAGATTAATCGTCATCTGGAAGATTATGAATCTCTGAATGTTGAGATACAATGACCTGCCCCACATGATTGCCTTGTTTATGCTTACAAAGGAATTATCGATGATAGTGATGTCACTCGCCTCCTTTGCCCTTGACGTACCATCACCCATTGAAAGTCCGACCTGTGCCTTGCTTAGTGCAGGAGCATCATTTGTTCCGTCTCCTGTTACCGCAACCACTTCCCCGTTCTCCTGAAGCAATGTGACGAGTCTCGCCTTGTCATCAGGCCTTGCACGTGAAATGATCTTGAAACCCGGATTTGAAACCAGTTTTAACGCCTCTGCATGCGACAGGGCGGCAAATTCAGTTCCGGTAATCGTCTGGTCCGGTTCATCCGGTCCGATCAATCCAATCTGTCTGCCTATCTCATTTGCCGTGCCCGGAGTGTCTCCGGTAACGATTATGACTCTTACTCCTGCCTTATCCTTACATGTCTCGATAGCTTCCTTGACATCGTCTCTGATAGGGTCTGCTATACCTACCACACCCATGAATACCAGATCTGCACTTTGAGTCTCATCAACTCTCTGACAAGCGAATCCAAGAGTTCTCATTGCCTTGGACTGATATCCTTTTAGTGTTTCCTCGATATGCTCCCTTGTCAGCCCTGCTGCAATCGAGTCACACATGTCGAGAAGGATTTCAGGCGCACCCTTTATGAATCTGTATGGAACCTCTTCCTCACCGACCCTGGCAATGGTCTGCATGTTCTTTGTCTCGGTAGAGAAAGGCACCTGACTGATGATGACTGCAGCTTCTCTGTATACAGGATAGTCCGGGCCATGCTTATGCATCCATTTAAGGAGAGCCACTTCGGTCGGATTGCCGATGGCCGATACCTTTCCGTCAGCCTCCTTGAAGACTTCAGCTGTTGAATTTATTGCGATATTCTTGCATACCAGTTCGAGTTCCTTTTCATCTCCGCAGATCAGATATTCCAGAACGGTCATCTGATTTTTAGTAAGAGTTCCTGTCTTGTCTGTACAGATAACTGTGGCAGCTCCCATTGTTTCACATGCATGAAGCTTACGCACCAGGTTGTTTTCCCTGAGCATTCGGCGCATGCTTAATGCAAGACTGACTGTCACACTCATAGGAAGACCTTCCGGGACGGCCACAACGATTAGCGTGACGGCGATCATTACTGATGCCAAGATGAACTCCGCCACCTCTATGAAGCTGGTTCCATCCGAAAAGCCTCCGTTGAAGGCATAGAACACTATTCTTCCGATTACAATAAGCGATGCTATCACAAAACTCGCAGTGGAAATCCATCTTCCCAGCTGGGCAAGCTGCTTGTTCAATGGAGTTTCTTCGGAACTTCCCTCACGGGTTATGGCCACGCCCTTGCCTTCCTCTGTATCTTCTCCTATGGCAGTCACTCTATAGACAGCAGTTCCTTCAATGACAGTGGATCCTCTCAGAAGAAAGTTTGACGGATAGGTCGCGTCCTGGTCAAACTCTTCCTCGACAGTTGTCTTGTTTGCATAAAGCTCTCCCGTAAAATTTGATTCATCAACCCTAAGGGACGTAGCTTCGAGCAACTCACCGTCAGCAGGAACTTCATCGCCGCTTTCAAGCTTGACTATATCCCCGCAGACCACATCATGCTTCTTGATGCTCACCAACCTGGGACTGCTCTGGGCGGTCTTCCTTCTGAATACCTTCACAGGACGGGCATCCTTGACCTTGTTCAATATGTCAAACTCCTGATCAGCCTTCAACTCGAATATGAAACCGACTCCAGTCGCAAGCAGAAGAGCTACCAGCACACCTGACGGCTCGATAAAGATGGACCACCCCTTATCCATTACTATCAACTCATAAGCTGAAATGCAAATTGAAAGAGCGAATACCACAAGAAGGACTATGATGATCGGATCCTTGAATTTTTCCAGATATAATTTCCACAGCGGCTCCTTCTCAGGAGGCGGAATCCTGTTTTTCCCGACACCGTTCCTGACCTCAGCAGAATCAGCTGACAAACAGGTGTTCATCCATATATTTTTCTTAGACATTAGTTTATCGATTCCTTAGTATAGACAAATATAATCCGCTTCATGCACCTACTGCTGAATCGCTTGCAGAAGCTGCGCAAGCTGATCCGGACAGGATGTCTTCTTGTTTCCGCAGGTGATGCCGGAAAGCCTCCGCTGAACATCCGAGATCTTATGACCCTTAGCCAACGCCGCGATGCCTTTGAGATTGCCGTTGCATCCGCCGTAATAAGTCACATCAAGAATCTCATCACCGAAAATCTTCAGTTCGATGGCGTAAGAACATACGCCCTCAGTCTCTGCAGCAATGTATCTGACACCGCAGTTGAATGTATCCTTAACTATTTTCATATCTGTCTTTTTATATCCGCAAAGATAATCAGATTTCGGAAATGAGTCGTTTTATGATTTTGGAATATGGTGTCGGAAAGGCTGCTAGTTCGTTGTCGCAAAGGTTTTGGAGGGTGTCGCCAACGGATAGGGCTGTTCATTGACGACAAAGGCGATATTCCTTACAGTTTGTGCATATTGGCGCCCTCTCGCCAATCGGAGACCAATTTCGTTGGCGAGAACAAGACATCAGTATCTGAATTATTATGTATTTCGTACCTGACTTTTTTTGTCAGGTGCTTGAAGCACAAGAAGGTGAGGTGGAGATGATGGAGGAGGCATGTCCACCCTCGGACACGTATAGAGGGAGGGGCCCGCGACAAAGTCGTGGGAGGGCCGGAGTGAAGCGAAGCTGAACGGAGTCCTCCTCCATCACCTCCACATTACCGGATTTATACAACAAAAAATCGTCCTCCTAGAAGTCTAGAAGGACGATTGATGTGCCTCGGACGGGAATCGAACCCGTACGGACATTGCTGTCCACGGGATTTTCTTGCTACTCTTGCTTTTACACAAGCCGACTCCATCCGAAATGGTAAGCCGTTGTAGTCTGGACTATTTCTTGACCATGCACTTTCGTGTTTAGGCCCTCCCTGTATAGTCTCTACGCCATTTATCAACTTGATGTTGAACTTAGTGAGCCATCGCCAAAGCCTATATTTCTATAAGCGAGGTTTCTGTTTGTTAGGGGAGTTCTACTCTCAAAGTTTCCTTTGAGGCACTCTTATGCGGCGGCATTTCGTTGCCACCCTTCAAAGTCCCGCGTGTCTACCTATTCCACCACCAAGGCAATCCGTGCGCAAAGATAGTCTAAATTTCCGAAAATACCATTCTACAACTTAAAATGTGGTTCTATATACAGAAACAATCAGTATATTTGAAAAATTGATGTAATCAGTGGGATCTAAAAGAACAATAGAGGACTTCAAGGATGCTGTAGCACATTCATTCAGTATTGCTGGAATGTGCAGACACCTTGGTTTAAGGCCAAGTGGCGGTAATTACAAGTTAATGCACAACGCCATTGATAAATATAATTTAGATACCCGACATTTCAGAGGACAAGGATGGAATGTAGGATTAAATTTCAAGCCTAATCCTGCAATTTCGATAGATAAAATTCTGGTAAAAGAATCCACGTTCCAATCATATAAACTAAAGAATAGATTATTGAACGAAGGATTAAAGAGTCATATTTGTGAATGCTGCGGACTCAAAACATGGCAGGATAAACAGATTCCATTGGAATTACATCACATCAACGGAGACAATCGAGATAATAGATTAGAAAACTTACAGCTATTATGTCCAAATTGTCATGCATTAACAGATAGTTATAGAGGTAAAAACAACAAAAGCAGGAAGGTATGAGAAAAGGTATGGGGATTGTGCCGTGGGTTTGCGGCGCGGGTGCGATAGTTTTGGGAGCATTCGGATTGTTTACAGTGCTTGACGGACAGGGTGATGACACAGAAAAGATTGATCTTGCCATTGGAACATATGGCGAGAATATTTATGAGTATTCTTTTGACACAGAGTCGCTGGAATTCACTCACAAGACGACATTCAAGGCTCAGAACGGCTCATACTGCCTTGGCTTTGCAAGCCCTGATGGCCTGAATGTTTATTCAGTAAGCGAGACAGGTGACGGTTCGGGAGTATATTCTTTCAATACGAAGGTTACAGCCGAAAAAAGACAGACAGGCGCAGACCCATGTTTCGTGCTGATGCATGACGGCTACATGATGACTGCCGACTACAGCGGCGGCTCAATAAGCGTATTCCCTGTTCTTGCAGACGGAAGCGTCGGAGACATCAGCCAGCAGCTGACCTTCCAGGGCAGCGGCCCGAACAAAGCAAGACAGGAAAGCTCACATATACACCAGATCAGACTCATACCGAATGCAGAGGACAAATGGATCCTTGCCTCAGACCTGGGCGCTGACAAAATCTGGATCATTTCCGCAAAAAATCCTAAGGAAAACATGCCTCTTGCCCCAGTCGGATCAATCGACTGCCCTGCAGGAAGCGGACCGAGACACATGGAGTTCAACACTGCAGGAGACAAGTTCTACTGCATCGCCGAGCTCTCCGGAAATGTTCTTGTCTATGACATCGACAAGAGCGGAAAGACGCCTGAATTCACCCTGATTCAGGAAATCCAGGCGGATGAGGTAAATGCCGGAGGCAGCGCGGACATCCACATGCATCCGGACGGCAAATATCTTTACACATCTCATCGCCTTGAAAATGACGGAATTGCAATCTTCAGCATCAATCCGGACGGCAAGCTCACAAAGGAGGGTTACGCTCATACAGACCGTCACCCTCGTAACTTCATGATAACACCGGACGGAAGCCTCCTGCTTGTAGCATGCAGGGACGACCAGTCGATTCAAGTATTCAGAATAGAAAAGGACGGAGGCCTCACAAAGACACCATCCGTCCTGAAATTTCATACTGACAAGCCATCAAGCGTGACAGCTGTCATCAAGTAAACTGCCCATTACCTCACGCTCAAAGTCACTGACTTGAGATCGCGGCTGTTCGGACCAGTCATTATTTCAAAATCACCAGGTTCGCATACCCATTCCAAAGAGTGGTTGTAATACGAGAGGTCATCTGCAGAAAGTTCGAAATCCACTGTCACAGACTCCCCTGCAGGAATGTGAACCTTACGGAATGCGCGAAGTTCCTTCACCGGACGGGTCGATGTCGCATAGATGTCATGGATATAAAGCTGGACAATCTCCGATCCGTCCACAGCACCTGTATTGGTAACCGTCACAGAAGCTGTCACAGTTCCATTCAAAGACATTTCCGAAGCAGAAAGTACCGGCTCAGAATACTCGAAGGAAGTGTAGCTGAGACCATAGCCGAAAGGATAGAGAGGGCCATTGACCTCATCAAGATAGCAGCTTGTAAATTTCTTGTACTCATCATATTCAGGATGAGGACGACCGGTATTCTTGTGATTATAATAAAGCGGAAGCTGACCTACAGAACGCGGGAAGCTCATGGTAAGCTTTGCAGAAGGATTGACATCGCCGAAAAGCACATCAGCCACAGCATTTCCTCCCTCGGAACCAGGTGACCATACATTGAGTATGGCATCCATTTCCTCATTCTCCCATTCAAGGGTGAGAGGACGGCCGGTTACAAGCACCATGACAACCGGCTTGCCTGTCTTCTTAAGTGCCTTCAACAGCTCCATCTGAGCATCAGGCAGACCTATTTCTGTTCGCGAAGCACCCTCACCGTTCATATTCTGAGACTCACCTACACAGGCAATGACAACGTCAGCAGACTGAGCAGCCGCAACAGCCTCTGCAACAAGACGCGACTGAGGCACGGTATGGAGAGGAGGCGCCTGGAAGCCAGGTACGAACGATTTGTAAAGACCATACTTTACAGTCTCCTCCATATCCTTGTCCATAAACACCCAGCTGCCTTCCGAATAAGTCACTTTTCCAGCAGCTGCATTACGGATACCATCGAGCAGAGTGACACTCTCATTTCCGTGACTTGTCATAGCCCAGGTTCCTGTCATCACGGCAGGGTCGTCAGCCATAGGACCGACGACAGCCACCTTCGTATTCTTCGAAAGCGGAAGCACACCGTCATTCTTCAGAAGCACGAGAGACTCATGTGCAGCCTCACGCGCAAAGGCACGATTTTCGGCTGTATACACCTGGGAAGCATATCTTTCTTCATCCAGATACTTGAACGGATCTTCAAAAAGTCCAAGCTTGTACTTCGCCTCAAGGATTCTGCGGCATGCCCTGTCAATATCAGCCTCTGAAATACGACCTTCCTCGAGAGACTTCATGAATGTACCCACAAAACCGTCGCTGTTCATATCCATATCAAGACCAGCCTCAAGAGATCTTGCAGACACCTCCTGAAGATCTCCGATGCCATGATTCACCTGCTCTACAACAGCTGTCGCATCTGAAACCACGAAACCATCGAAGCCCCAGCTCTTGCGGAGGACATCATCAAGAAGCCATGTGTTCATCGAAGCAGGAATACCCTCGAACTCATTGAAAGAGCTCATATAGCTTCCGGCACCAGCCTGAGCGGCAGCATGATAAGGCCTCATATAACCATTCATGGCCTCCTGGCGAGAAAGGAAT
>JAFZGK010000040.1 GCA_017555445.1 Bacteroidales bacterium | reverse complement strand
ATGATAGACAAGATATTGCTTTTTCCATATTGGGCTGCACTCAAATGCAGACATTTCATGTATGACCATGGGCTCAAGAAGGCCCATAGCGCCGACGTACCTACCATCTGCGTAGGCAATGTCACTGTCGGCGGCACAGGAAAGACTCCTCACACCGAGATGATTCTCAGAATGCTTCAGGAGGACTTCGAATGGAGAGGACGGAATCTTGCCGTATTGTCCAGAGGCTACAAGCGCAAGACCAGAGGATTCCAGCAGGTGACTTCCGACGGTTCTGCCAAAGCCTATGGCGACGAGCCTATGCAGATCAAGAGCAAGTTCCCCGAGGTAACTGTGGCTGTATGCAAGTCCAGAGTCCTGGGATGCGACTTCCTTGCACATCCGGAAAAGCTCCAGACATCAAAGAAAGCAAGAAAATGTATCGACAAGAATATTCCTGCTGCAGACCTTATAATTCTTGATGATGCTTTCCAGCACAGGTCATTGAAGCCATCCGCTTCGATTCTGCTCATCAATCACGACCATCCGGTTGTGACCGACCATCTCATGCCTGTAGGAAAGCTTCGCGACCTTCCGGAAAGAGTTTCAGCTGCTGACATCATCATCATCACAAAATGTTCAAAGGATATAGATCCTTGGCAGAAGATCAAATGGGCGGAATCAGTCGGAATCTCAGGATATGAGAGCTCGCTCGGATATGGATTCCGCAAGGACGGATCCAAGCAGTATCTTTTCTTCACGACAGTAGGATATGACACTGCACTGCCGGTATTCCCGGAAGGAGACATGAGATATGTATATTCAAAGAAACTCATCCTTTTCTCAGGAATCGCCAACGACAAGCCGCTCAGACACTATCTCAGCAGCTCATATAACATCATAAGACATTTCGAGTTCGCAGACCATCACAAGTTCTCGCGCTCGGATATGGGACTCATCCTCAAGGAGGCACGTGTCAATCCGACATCCGTCGCAATGACCACAGAAAAAGACAGTCAGAGAGTCCGCGACTGTGCGAAACTCCCTGACAGCTTTAAGAAAAAGTTGTTCTATATCCCTATAAAGAGCAAGTTCGTATCAGAGCAGGATCAGAAGCTCTTCCATGACGCTCTTACTTCTTTCCTGAAATAACCTCGTTCTGAACCTCGACAGAGGCGTCATGAATGGCGTTGAACACAGCGGTGAGGAACTTCTCCGTAAGCCCGTACTCCGCTCCTTTCTCCACCACCTTGGCAAGAACCTTATCCCATCTTGACGTCTGCAGGATGGCAATATTGCTGTTCTTCTTGTATTCTCCGATCTCGCGGCTCACCTTCATTCGCGAACCGAGAGCGTAGAGGATGTTCTCATCGATGATATCGATCTTTGCACGGAGCTGATCGATGTTTTCCTTCCACTCTTTTGAATCCGAATCCTTGTCACGAACCTTTATCTCGTGATAGAGCATATGCTCGAGTTCAGACGGAGTCAGCTGCTGCTTCGCATCGCTCAATGCTGCACACGGATTACAATGAGACTCAATCATAAGACCCTCAAAACCAAGGTCAAGGGAACGCTGAGAAAGCTCAAGTATATAATCCTTGCATCCTGACATGTGGCTTGGATCCACAAAGAAAGGAAGTTCCGGATGGCGGCTTCTCAGTTCGATGGCCATCTGCCATGAAGGGTCGTTGCGGTACTTGATCTTGTCAAAAGTGGAAAATCCGCGATGGATCACTCCCAGCTTCTTGATTCCCGCCCTGTTGAGACGCTCAAGAGCACCGATCCAGAGATCAAGATCCGGACTTACAGGGTTCTTTACAAGTACCGGAATATCAGTATCCTTCAGAGCATCTGCAATTTCCTGGACAAGGAAAGGGTTTGCTGTAGTTCTTGCTCCGAGCCATACCAGATCGACTCCGAACTTGAGGCACTCGTAGACATGCTTTTCTCCTGCAACCTCTGTAGCTATCTTGATTCCACATTCATTCTTGGCTTTCTGCATCCATCTGAGACCTTCAGTACCGATGCCTTCAAAAGATCCCGGATGAGTTCTCGGCTTCCATATTCCGGCACGGAACACATTTATTCCGAACGCCTTGAGGCTTTTAGCCGTTTCCAGCACCTGCTCCTCTGTCTCGGCGCTGCATGGTCCGGCAATCACGCTCGGTCTTGGCTCAGTAAACATTCCCCATTCGTAAAGCGGGGTTATTTCGAGTTTCTTGTTTGCCATATGCTATCTTATTATTCTGCGTATCTTGTTTGATTCTGCAATGAGGTCGCGGATAGATTCTTCATCACCTTCTGCAATCGCATCGCGGAATGCCTTCATCTTTTCTATGTATGTATCTATGACATGAAGCACATTGTCACCATTCTGAGTCAGGATAGGCGTCCACATGTCAGGGCTGCTCTTGGCAAGACGCACTGTGGAAGAGAATCCTCCCGAAGCCAGATCGAAGATATGCTTCTCATCCTTCTCCTTCTCAAGCACGGTCAGAGCCAGAGCGAATGAAGTGACGTGTGAGATGTGCGAGACATAGGCCGTATGGACGTCATGATTGGAGGAGTTCATATATATGGTCCTCATGTTCAGCGTCTCATAAAGTCTCTCGACAGTCCTTACAGCCTTGGAATCCGACTCCTCCGCATCGCAGATGATGCCGGCATGTCCGTCAAAAAGGCCGGGCAGTGCTGCCCATGGGCCACTGTACTCAGTACCTGCCATCGGATGTGTAGCCACATACTGCTTTCGTGCAGGATGATACTTCACACTACGGGCAAGGTGCTCCTTTGTAGAACAGACATCGATTACGATTTTCTGCGCATCCGGAGCCGAATGGAAACGATCGAGGATGTCAGGGAGCATCTTCACGGCAGCACCTACCGGAACAGCAAGAACGACTATATCGCTCTCAGCCACACATTCCTCGTAGCTCACCACCCTGTCAACCAGACCTATCTTTTCCGCCGCTGCCGCATTCACCGGCTCATTCTCCACACCAAGGACTGCGCTTGCAAAGCCCTTTCTCCTGAGGTCGATCGCCATCGATCCCCCTATAAGTCCCAATCCTATAATTCCTACCTTCATAGAATACAACGAATTTTATCTGCAGCCCTCTTCAGGACCTCAGGCTTGGCACATAGTGATATGCGTATATAGTTTTCTCCATTGCGTCCGAAAATGAAACCCGGAGTGATGAATACTCCCGCTTCATATAACATCCTGTCAGAAACAGCCAGACCTGGTCCGGAAACCTTGCCCCAAAGGAACATGCCGGCACTGTCATGGTCATATTCCGCTCCTATGAGATCGAATATCTCTCCGGCAAGCACTCTGCGGCGACGATATTCGTCATTCAATCGTCCGAACCATTCCGGTCCCTGCTTCAATGCTTCCACTGCAGCTTTCTGGAGAGGCTTGAACATACCCGAATCCATCTGGCTCTTCACCTTCAGAATCTCGGAAATCACGTCAGAAGCACCTGCAACCATACCGATGCGCCAGCCTGCCATGTTATGTGCCTTACTGAGGGAGTTCAGTTCAAGACAGCACTCCTTCGCGCGTGAACACGCGAGAATTGACAGCGGATCATCATTCAGAATGAAACTGTACGGATTGTCATTGCATATCATTATTCCGTGCTTCAGACCAAAATCAACAAGCCTTTCATAAAGTTCCTTTGAAGCCGGGGCACCAGTAGGCATGTTAGGATAATTGGTCCACATTATCTTTACACCTGTGAGATCCATATTCTCAAGCGCCTCGAAATCAGGCTGCCAGCCATTCTCCTCCTTGAGGTCGTAAGTCAGGATTTCCGCCCCAGCAAGTCTGGATGCCGAAGAATATGTCGGATAACCGGGATCCGGCACAAGCACCTTGTCCCCTTCATCGAGAAAAGCAAGAGATATCAGAAGTATTCCCTCCTTTGAACCCACAAGAGGCTGAATCTCATTGGCCGGATTCAGTTCCACCCCATACCATCTCAAGTACCAGTCTGCAAAGGCCTGCCTCAATTCAGGAAGTCCCACATAACTCTGATATGCATGATTGCCAGACTGGACAGCAGACTCTGTCAATGCATCTATTGCCGCCATCGGAGGCATTCCGTCAGGGGAACCGATACCGAGATTGATTACAAGTTCCTCACCCCTGGCCTGACGCTCTGCATTCATCGCCGCTATTTCCTTTAGCTTCCTCGAAAAGTAGTACTCCTGTACGCTTTCCGTCCTCTTTGCCGGTCTGATCATCATATGGCAGCCACGTATTCTCCCAAAATTGTCAGGTCCTCCATCAGCGGTCTTACAGCCGCGAGAGCCTGTTCATATCTTGTATGATCTTCGAACTTTATGTCGACATAGAAGAAATACTGCCACTCATGACCCGGAATAGGAAGCGACTGGATCCTAGTCAGGTTCATTCCATAGAACGAGAGTATGGTAAGGACATGAGCGAGCGATCCCGGAGCATGAGGAAGAGTGAAGCACATGGATGCCTTGTTCACCTTTGAAGCATCCACCTCGAGAGAGTCATCAAAGACAAGGAATCTTGTAAAATTCTGCTTGTACGTCTCTATGCCTGGGGCAAGTATTTCAAGATCATACAGTTCCGCAGCAAGTTCAGATGCCACGGCACCGACACCCTTCAATCCCTGGAGAGCCACTTCCGCTGCACTCTTGGCTGTATCTTCCGACTCCACAAGACGTATCCAAGGATAATTCTTGAAGAATTCTCGAGTCTGGTTGATTGCCATATAGTGACTGCGCACTTCCTTGATGTCTTCTATGGTCTGCCCCGGCAGAGCCATGAGGTTCTGCTGGATGCGGAGGAACACTTCGCCTTTGATCTTGCGGTCATATTTCCTCAGGAGTTCGAAATTGGGGAGGAGTCCTCCTGAAACGGTATTCTCGATCGCCATGATTGCAGCATCAGCCTCGCCTTTCGACAAACTCTTATAAAGATCATCGAACGTATCACACTCCACGATGGCAGGCACGATGTGACCATGCTCCTCATAGAAAAGCCTTGCGGCCTGCTCATGGAAACAGCCCTTTACACCCTGGACAGCTATTTTCTTCATATTTGTCAAGTTCAAAAAAGAACTGCCCGGACTATGCCGGACAGTCTGTCATATCTATCACAGTATAGAACAGAAACGCACTTACACTGTCATCATTTCCTTTTCCTTTGCTGCAACCAGCTCGTCAACCTTCTTTGTGAAAGCGTCAGTCTCCTTCTGTACGAGCTGCTCGTACTCCTTCTGAAGGTCCTCAGGCATTCCTTCCTTGTTAGCCTTCTTGAGAAGCTCGATAGCATCACGGCGTGCATTTCTCACGCTCACCTTTGCATTCTCACCGGCAGCCTTTGCCTTCTTGAGGAGTTCCTTACGACGGTCCTCAGTAAGAGGTGGAACTGTGCAACGGATAGCTTCACCGTTGTTTGATGGAGTAAGACCGATGTTAGCATCGAGAATAGCCTTCTCGATTGCAGGGATCATCTTCTTCTCCCATGGCTGAAGCATAAGTGTCTTTGCATCAGGTGTGGTTACTGAAGCAACCTGAGGAACTGGTGTAGGGCTGCCATAGTAGTCAACCATCACATTGTTGAAAACAAGCGGATTAGCCTTACCCGCGCGATATGTCTTGAGTTCCTCGTCGAGGTGAGCCACTGCGTGGTTCATCTTATCTTTGGCACCTGCCAGAATTTCTTTAGCCTTAGTAATCATAGTATTGTCTTTTTAATTATTTCAATTTCTATACGTGCACGAGAGTACCTACCTTCTCTCCCTTCACAAGCTTGGTGAGATTGCCCTTCTGGTTCATATCGAACACGATGATAGGCATATTTCCTTCGCGGCAAAGAGCGAACGCTGTCTGATCCATCACCTTGAGGCGGTCCTCGATTGCCTTGTCAAAACTGAGTTCCTCATATTTCACAGCTGTCGGATCCTTTTCAGGGTCGGCAGTGTAGACTCCGTCAACTCTTGTTCCCTTGAGAAGAGCGTCTGCACCGATTTCGAGAGCACGAAGGGCAGCACCTGAATCTGTTGTGAAATAAGGGTTACCTGTACCGCCTGCGATGAGCGCCACGCCGCCTCTTTCCATTACAGCGACTGCATCATCCCTCATATAGTAACGTGCAACCGGCATCATAGGAGTGGCTGTGAACACTTCAGCCTCTACACCTGCGCTGCGGATGGCCATTGCAAGACCCAGCGAATTGATCACTGTGGCAAGCATTCCCATCTTGTCGCCGTTGACTCTATCAAATCCCTTTCCTACTCCCTGAAGACCACGGAAAATATTACCTCCTCCGATAACGATAGCCACCTGAAGACCGTTCTTCACAGCTTCAGCAACTTCTTCCGCATAAGCGGCAAGCCAGTTCTCGTCGATACCTTTTCCAACAGGGCCTCCAAGGCTCTCTCCGCTCAATTTGAGCAGCACTCTCTTATATGTTCCCATATCTGTAGCGATTCTGATTTTTTGACAAACAAAAGTATCGAATTATTATGAAACTTGCAAGAAAGAATATATCTTTGCATGGTTGAACCGGAAATTCTGACCGAATATTAACAATAAGATTATAACAACTATGGCACTTTCTTCAATTACAAAGAAGCTCATCATGAGCGTAAGTGGACTTTTCCTCATCTTGTTCCTTCTTCTTCACACTACAATCAATTTCTTTGCAGTGATAGACCTGATCGGCAACAACACATGGGGAGCACCTGCAGGTGAAGGTTGGTACGCCAGCGGATGCTGGTTCATGGCAACTCCTGTAATCGACATCATGGTCCCTATCCTTGCAGCAGGTTTCTTTGTACACATCATCTACGCATTCATCCTTACTTACGGCAACTATAAGGCTCGCGGTACTGAGCGCTATGCTGTTGCCAACAAGACACAGGCTGAGTCTTGGGCAGCGAAGAATATGCTCGTTCTCGGAGTGATCGTACTCGGATTCGCAGTATTCCACATGTCACATTTCTGGGCTGAGATGCAGTATGTAGAGTGGTTCAAGGGTGAGCATGTTCATCCAGAATCAGTATACGCCCTCATGGAGCTCACATTCGGCAAGTGGTGGATGGTAGCTATCTACATCGTATGGTTCGCAGCTCTCTGGTTCCACCTTACTCACGGTTTCTGGAGCGCATTCCAGTCTATCGGTTGGAGCAACAAAGTATGGCAGGCAAGACTTGAGTGTCTTGGAAAGGCTGTTGCAACTCTTCTTGTAGTTCTCCTTTCAGTAACTGCAATCGTTGCATGCCTCGTTGCTAACGGCGTTATCCCAGGCAGCGTACTCTAATCAGCATACGACATATAAAAAACTGGCAGTCCGAGCGGATTGCCAGTTTTTTCTTTTAAGGCCGGAGTCAGAATCAAGTGACTCCGGTTCTTATTATATAGGTATTGTCTTGTAACGGAGCCATGCTGAAGTCTCCGGATCCAGAAGCGGTGAAAGGGTACGGTAGACGCGTTCGTTATAGGCATTGAGCCAACGGAGTTCTTCTGCATCAAGAAGGTCACGTACAACCGCAGAGGTATCGAAATGGCAGCATGTGAGAGTTTCAAACTCGAGCCAGTCACCGAAGTCGGACTGTCCTGCTGATTTGCAAAGAATCACGTTCTCATGACGTATTCCGTGCATGCCTTGACGGTAAAGCGCAGGTTCGTTTGATGTCACCATGCCAGGAAGCTGTGGCTGAGAATTGAAATTCTGACGTATATCCTGAGGGCCCTCATGCACACAGAGCCAGTAACCTATACCATGTCCTGTTCCATGTCCGTAATTTCGGCGGGCTTTCCACAAAGGCATACGTGCAAGCACATCAAGCTGACATCCGGCTGTGCCCTTAGGGAAAACTGCCATGGACAGACCTATCATGCCTTTGAGCACCAATGTGTAGTCTTCCTTCTCAAGATCTGTACACTCGCCCATAGGCACTGTTCTGGTGATATCGGTAGTTCCTGTGAGATACTGTCCGCCGGAGTCGCTCAGGTAAAGACCTCGCTGATGAATGACTGCTGAGCCCTCGCATGGCGTAGAATAGTGCGGAAGGGCTGCGGAAGGACCATAGGCAGATATATTTTCGAAACTGTTTCCTCTATATCCCGGAATCTCAGCACGGAAGGCAGTAAGACGCTCGGAAGCCTCCCACTCCGTCACTTCCCTGCCGGAAGCCACCTCTGTCTCCAGCCAGTGAATGAATCTTGTTACGGCCAGACCGTCATCGACATATGTCTGTCTGAGGTTCTCGATCTCAGACTCCACCTTGACAGCTTTCTGAAGGATGACAGGGGACTTGCCCATGACCACACAGTCTGCAGGGTATGAGTCTGTGATATAAGTGTAAAGATGATGGTTCAACGATGAAGGATCCACAAACAGCTTAGGCTGGACAGTGTCGGTTGTAAAATCACTCAAGCCGAAGAACACGGCATCATAATCCTCTATTTCCACTCCGTCCATCTCAAGTTCGCTGAAGCTGTCGACGGTGTCAGGATCCTCTCCTGATTCAGGCTTACGGACAAACCATCTCACATAATCCTGACTTACAAGAAGATAAGAAATGACCAGCGGATTATACTCTATATCATTACCTCTGACATTGAGCATCCATGCAATCTCATCCAAGGATGTAAGAAGCACCCTGTCAATGTCATGAAGCATCATCCATTTGCGAAGCCAGCATATCTTATCCGCACGAGGCACTCCCCCAAAGCATTCAACATCCAATGTCACGATCGGAGTCACGGGTATCTGCGGACGTCCTGTCCAGAGAGATTCAAGAAGATCCGGAACATCTGTAACAGATGCCTGCACGGAGTCAGAAGATATTGCGTTCCTTATTTCCTCAACCGCATCTACATTCCAGCAGAGTCCGTCCACTGCCACCTTTGTAATCCCCTGCTCTGCAAGCCATTGCGGAATATATACAGAATCCGGCATACGGGTCTTATGAAGTTCCACTCCTGTTCCTTCAAGCTGAGAAACTGCCTGAATGAAATAACGTGAGTCCGTCCAGAGGCCTGCGTGATTCATGGTCACCACCACATCTCCGGCTTCACCGGTAAATCCTGTAAGCCATTTCACCTGCTGCCACCTTGGTGCAGGATATTCGCTGCTGTGAGGGTCTGATCCGCTCAGGACCACAGCCTCCCAACCGTTTTCAGACATCAAGGATCTCAGGGCCTCGATTCTTGCGGCAAAAATATTTTCCATAGCATTACTTTCTAATGATCTCGATGGTATAGTCAAGACCGACCTTGATGATGGACGACGACTGACCGGTCGCACCTTTCTCAAATGACGGTTCCACGATATGATCGACTGCAGAGCGGATCTCCTCTGAGATTTCCGCATAGTTCTTCGGTGTCGGTTCTCCTGAAATGTTTGCAGAAGTCGACACCAGCGGACGGCCGAGTCGGGCCACCAGCTGCTGGCAGAAATCCATCATAGGAATGCGGATCCCAACAGTTCCATCCTCAGCCACCGCATTTGGAGCAAGAGCATGCTGACCGGTTATGGCACCCGGATAGATGATGGTCATCGGCTTGTCATTGACCTCGACAAGCTGAATGGCCATTTCGGGAACTTCCTTGACATAACGGCAAATCATATCCATATCTGCAGCCAGGAGGACAAGTGACTTGCTGTCCGCACGTCTCTTGATCTCATATACCTTGGCAACTGCTTCTGGGTTTGTTGCATCACAACCTATTCCCCATACGGTGTCGGTAGGATAAAGGATTATTCCGCCTTTGCGGAGAACCTCAACGGCTTGCTTGATTGCTTCTTTCATGGCTGTTATAATGATATTTCTGCTATTACAGGATAATGATCAGAGAACGGAATCCTCGGAATATGCTGGGATACTGACATATACTTATCCGGGAAAAGTATATAGTCTATCCTCAGAAGCGGCCATAGGAGGGCATATGTCGCTCCGAAGCCGTGTCCTGATTCAACGAAAGCGTCCTTTCTTCCACGTGTCATGCGATAGTAGGTGTATGACATGGGATTGTCGTTGAAGTCACCGCATACAAAGGCGTCTACAGGACATTTTTCAATATCCGAGAAGACTTTGTCCACCTGTTTCGGACGGCGGGTGATGGAGCGCTTCATCTTTGTGCCGGTCTCTTCAAGGAAAGTGCTGTCGCGGTCTGCCAAGGCCCTTACCAGACCTGAAGGCGAGATGTTATAGCTCTCGAAATGGCAGTTATATACTCTGAACAGCTGTCCTTCATGCTCATAATCCGTATATATGGCAAGGTTGGCACTTTCATCAAACTTGATCTTGCCTTTCCCTTTGACCGGAAGTCTGCTGAGTGTGACATTGCCGAATGCGCCACCGGATGCAGGAAAGAGATAATATTCAGCATTGTATCCCTTCATCTTGCGCGAGAGATAGGACTTGACCTGAGCGACATTCTGTATCTTGAATTCCTGAAGACAGATGATATCTGCATCCTGGGTGTTCAGGTAGGCAAAGACAGAGTCCGCACATGCTTGTGACGATGTCACTCCTTCCGCATCATGGAGACCGAAACGGCCGACATTGTAGGAAATGACCTTCAGAGCATCTTCCTTGTATTCCGAACGGGCCATTCTTTCGTCTTCTGTCTCATATTGAACATATCTCCCCACGAAGAAGAATGCAGGAATGAGGGCAAGAAGCGGAATCATGAACGACTTCGACTTGCGCTTGATAGCCCAAAGAAGGAGAAAGACATTCATTATGGAAAGCGGCACGAAAAGGATACCAGTCAATGAAATCAGCCACACCTTCGCCGGGTTGACCACAATGGATGCATAGGACAGGACCAGAAGTCCTGCCACTGCAAGCATGATCACTCGCGATGTGAGTCCGAAAAACCAGTTTCTTGCCATACCTTCAGTCCTTTAGTCGTAACGGCTGTAGAGAGTGCGGTTCTTCTTCCAGTACATGATGAGAAGGAAACCGAAGATGAGACCTCCAAGATGAGCGAAATGGGCAATTCCTCCGCCTGTGCCGGTAACTCCTGTAAGGAGCTCGATACCCGCAAAGATGAGCACGAACCATTTGGCTTTCATTGATATAGGAGGGAAAACCAGCGTCATTATCGAATCAGGATAAAGCATTGCATATCCCATGAGTACACCATAGATAGCTCCGGAAGCACCCACTGTCGGTGTCACCTTGAGGGCATGGATCTGTTGCATCGCCGCCATGGAACCTTCTGCAGCCTGCGACATCCAATGACTTGCCTGGATCCATTCAACTCCTGTATGCACAGCAGCTGCACCGAGACCTGTAACGAAATAGAAAAGAAGGAATTTCTTCATTCCCCATATTCTTTCGAGTACGGTACCGAAGATATAGAGGGTGTACATATTGAAGAAAAGATGCCAGAATCCGCCATGCATGAACATGTGGGTTACAGGCTGCCACCAATGGAAGAACGGAGATGTCGGATAGAAAAGCGCGAACTTTTCATACATGAAGTTCTCGTTCAGGCTTGTCATGACCATGACAAGGACATTGATGATAATTATGTTCCTTACGGCAGTCGGCACGTTGCTCAGAAAGCCCCTGCGTCCGCCATTGTCGTTGTTGTAATAATAATAACTCATTTCAAGATAGGATTCTTCAGCGTCTGCTTCAGAATGTCAGTTAAAAACGTTTATCAAGTTCATCGATGCTGACGATGGAAATGATCCTTCGTCCTCCGGCAGTGTATTCCGGATTGCCGCATGCGAAGAGGGAGTCAATCAACCTTTGTGCCTCTGTCAAATTTGTGACAGAATCGCTGCTGAGCGCACCCAGTCTTGCCAGACGGCCTGCCAGATTGGCAGTCATCATCTCCTCAAGGGCACTATGATCCTCGGAAAGGATCAGAAGAAGGTCTCCTACCATAGCCTGGACCTTGCCGGCTTCTGCACTATAACCTTCAGGGACTCCGTTCACAACTATTGTATCTGTTCCGAAAGGAGCTATATCGAAGCCCAGAGAAGTCAGCAGCTGGGAGTATTCGCTGAAAAGGCACATGTTCTCAACTCCGACCTGGACGGTGACAGGGAAAAGGGCCGTCTGTGTCGAATGGCCGTTCTGCGCTATTGCTTCAAGGAAACGGTCATAGAGAATACGCTCCATCGCCCTTGTTGCATTTATGACCATGAGACCGGAATGGGCAGGTGTAAGGATGTATTTGCCCTGGATGGTCATCAGCGACTTGGACGGAGCGAGTCTGTCCTCGAAGAGTTTTCCGTAATCGTCACGACGGTCGATATATCGGGATGCACCCTGACCGAATGTCGCGGCGTCATGTCCGAATGATGCAGGTACGGAATCATGGCTTGAAGCCATACCGTCAAATGCAGTTCCAGCTGCATCCCAACCTGCCTCGGCAGAGAAGGCCGGACCAGTTTCAGAAGCGTTGGAGAAAGAGTTGTTGAATGGAGATGACTCCGACGGAAAACCGTCATTGTCGAAAGGATTGAATGACGTATCCACACCGGTGCCGGGCTCGGTCACAGGGTGGAATTCCGCGAAATTCCTTCCGAACGCCGGAATATCAGGAACTCCTTCGCGATCGAAATCTATGCTCTCACCGAATGAATTCCTTCCGAGCGATTCCTTTATGCAGGCGTAAAGTATCTGGAAAATGACACTGTCATCCTCAAACTTTATCTCTGTCTTTGTAGGATGGATGTTCACATCAACTGCCTGAGGGTCAACCTCAAGATAGATTATATATGCCGGTGTGACTCCGTCAGGAATGAGATCCTCATAAGCCTTGAGCACTGCCTTATGCAGATACGGGCTCTTGAAGAAACGTCCGTTCACGAAGAAATACTGGTTTCCTAGACCCTTCTTTGCAAGATCCGGACGTCCGACAAATCCGTTGATCGCAACAACGGATGTATCTGCACTGATATCGACGATTTCCTTGGAGATATTCTGTCCCAACACATCCTGTATTCTGAATTTCAGTGATTTGGCAGGTCTGAGGACCATCACGTCCTTGTTGTTGTGGGTCAATGTGAAACCTATGTCCGGACGTGTCAGAGCCACTCTCATGAACTCTGTGACGATGTGCTTGAATTCTATATTGTCTGACTTGAGGAACTTACGTCTTGCAGGCACGTTATAAAAGAGGTTACGCACCGAGAAGTTTGACCCTACCGGGGTTGCAATTTCCTGTGTCGCAAGATGTTGAGAATCCGCAAAATCCACCTGGCATCCCACATCATCACCTTCCCTGCGGGTCTTGAGCGTAACTTCCGCCACAGCGGCAATCGAAGCCAGAGCCTCTCCTCTGAAACCGAAGGTAAGGATGTGCTGAAGGTCATCAGCTGTCTGGAGCTTGGACGTCGCATGGCGCTCGAAGCAGAGCACGGCCTGGTCAGGTGACATGCCGCATCCGTTATCAATGACCTGGATCAAGGTGCGTCCTGCATCCTGAATCCTGACGGTCACCTGATCCGCACCGGCATCCACCGCATTCTCAACAAGTTCCTTCACCACGGACGCAGGTCTCTGCACGACCTCTCCCGCAGCGATCATGTTCGCTATATTGCTTGGTAATATTCTTATATCCATAAACTTATCTTCCGAGTGACTGGATCAGAAGCGGATAGTATTCATAGATAAGATACATCACGGCGAAGAGAAGCACCATGGTGAGCGCTCCCAGCACCTTCTGGTTGCGGCTCATGTCCTTCTTTTTCTGATAGGCTCCGTCGCGGAAGCTGCCCTTGATATGAGTTCCCGGAACATACGGCTCATCCTTCTTTGTGAAATCACCATATTTCTTACGACGCTCCTCTGTCTCAGGATCATAGAAACGAGGTCTGTAGTTGAAACCTCGAACTTCCTGCTTTCCGAAAAAACTGAAATTGAATCCCATATATCTTATTCTTTTTATTTCACTTCTGCCCGGCCTTTGATATAAAGGCAGTAACAAGCAAAAATAGAGTTTTTATCGAGCAAGTGCAAATTTAAAAACCACCAATAAACAAATTTGCCTATATTTACGGAATAATTGACAATTGATATGGACATAAGGATAGGAAACGGATATGATGTGCACGCCCTGGCAGAAGGCCTCCCATTGTGGCTTGGCGGCGTGCAGGTGGAAAGCCCGATCGGATGTATCGCGCATTCGGACGGCGATGTCGCGATTCATGCTTTGTGTGATGCTCTCCTCGGAGCATTGGCTCTCGGGGACATCGGCAAACATTTCCCGGACACCTCAGATGAGTTTGCCGGCATCGACAGCAAGATTCTCCTTGGACGCGTGATGGAACTGATCGGAAATGAAGGATGGCATGTCATGAATGTGGACATCACCATAGCCATGCAGCGTCCTAAGCTCGCTCCGTATATTATCCCTATGCGCGAGTGCCTTTCTGAAATCATGAAAATTTCTCCAGCCCGCGTATCTGTCAAGGCTACCACCACCGAGAAGCTGGGATTCGTAGGCAGAAGCGAGGGATGTGAGGTATATGCCGTGGCTCTTCTTGGAAGAACTGACAGCCCTTTTGACCTGTAGAGCGAAAACAGACACCAGGCAGAAAGCGACGTGACATAAAACCGTTCATTTTTGTCACATTGCTGCCAGAAAAGAGTTATTTTTTAGAAAACAGGTACCGACGTGACAAAAATCTGCTTTTTCTTGTCACATCGGTAAAGCAGAGAAGAGATGAAGAAATTATTTATCATATGCGTTGTTGCTTCTGCTATCTTTAGCTGCACGAGAGTAGAGACCGGATTTTCACAAGAGGAAAGAGCACTTATCAACGGTGCCGACAGCATCATGAGAGTGCTGACCATCGAGGACAGTCTCGACCTTGCAGTTCTGCGAGCTGTAAGCAGCGATATGTCAGCAGAGGCTCTGCTGTCAGAAGATTTTACAAGACTTTCCGAGCTTATGGTGGCAACAGTCACACATCCTTCGCAGGACGGTGTGGGAATAGCCGGTCCACAGGTAGGACTCAACCGCAGAGTTGTTGCAGTGCAGAGATTCGACAAGGAAGGCGAACCATTCGAAGTATATCCGAACATCAGAATAGTATGCCTGTCCGACTCGACCGCTTACGGAGCTGAAGGCTGTCTCTCAGTACCGGACATGCGCGCCGACGTACTCCGCAGTCAGGAAGTAGTGGTAGAATATGCAGACATGGAAGCCCTTCGATCAGAAGGATCCCGCCGCGAGATCCATGTCCGCAGAGACACCATCAGCGGATTCACCGCAGTTATCTTCCAGCACGAAATCGACCACCTTGAAGGCATACTCTACATCGACAGACTGTAAATTTTTCTTTATCAGAGTGCTGAAACCAAGAAAAATGTCAAAAAACTGAAAATAATTTTGCAGATTAACAAAACATTCATACCTTTGCAATCCCAAATTCAAAAAGGGAAGCCAAATTGAGATATGGTGTAATGGTAGCACTACAGATTCTGGCTCTGTCAGTGAGGGTTCGAGTCCTTCTATCTCAACAACATTTTGAAGCTCATAGCATGGCGGGATAGCTCAGCTGGTTAGAGCGCATGATTCATAATCATGAGGTCCCCAGTTCAATCCTGGGTCCCGCTACCAACCTAAAAGGTTCATTCAGAGGCACTTACGAAGAAATTCGCAAGTGCTTTTTTCGTATCATTTTTGGCCTTGGGAACACTGAGGGAACACAAACTATTTTATTTTTCAGTATTTGAGAACAAGGCGGAACGAACATTTTATTCATCCCGCCTTATTCTATTTCTTTAAAGAGAAGCCATCAAAATTATTGGCACTGGTATTAACCCACCGAAAGTCATTAATATATCCGAAGTGTTCGTATACCTTCCTTTGTAAAGATGTTTGCCATCAAAGGTATAAAGGATATCAGAAGTATTCGTATATCTTCCTTTGTAAATATGCTTTCCATCCCAAGTATACAAGATGTCAGAGGTATTAGTATATCTGCCGCGATATATATGCTTACCATCACATGTATACAGAATGTCTGATGTATTAGTATAACGGCCACGATAAAGATGTTTACCGTCCCACGTATATAAGATATCTGACGTATTCGTAT
>JAFZGK010000039.1 GCA_017555445.1 Bacteroidales bacterium | reverse complement strand
TTTTAAAACAATGCCAAGAACAAATTTCCAGGAACTGCTTGATGCAGGTGTTCACTTCGGACACTTGGCGAGGAAATGGAACCCTAAGATGGCACCATACATCTTTGACCAGAAGAACGGTATCCATATCATCGACCTGCACAAGAGCATAGTAAAAATCGATGAGGCTGCAAACGTACTCAAGCAGCTTGCGCGTTCAGGCCGCAAGGTACTTTTCGTAGCAACAAAGAAGCAGGCAAAGGAGGTTGTAGCAGAGAAGGCTGCTGCAGTCAACATGCCATACGTGACAGAGAGATGGCCAGGTGGAATGCTTACAAACTTCCCTACCATCCGTAAGGCTGTCAAGAAGATGAATACAATCGACAAGATGATTGAGGACGGCACATTCGACACTCTCGCAAAGCGTGAGCGTCTCCAGGTTACTCGCCAGCGTGCCAAGCTCGAGAAGAACCTCGGTTCTATCCGTGACCTCAGCCGTCTCCCTTCAGCACTTTTCGTTATTGACGTACAGAAGGAAATGAACGCCGTTAAGGAAGCTAATCGTCTTAACATTCCGGTTATCGCAATGGTTGATACTTGCTGCGATCCTACACCGATTGATTATGTGATTCCGGCTAACGACGATGCAACAAAGTCTATCGCTTACATCATGGATGCACTTTGCGGCGCAATCAAGGAAGGTCTCGACGAAAGAAAGGTAGAGAAGGAGAAAGAGGCTCCTGAGCAGACAGAGGAGAAGCCAGCAGGAAAGAAGCTTCGCGCTCGCAAGGGTGCAAAGCCAGCTGCTGAAGAGGTTTCTGCTGAGTAATTAACACTTTAAACATCTATCGAAAATGGAGATTAAAGCAGCTGACGTAGCAAAGCTTCGTCAAATGACAGGCGCAGGTATGATGGACTGCAAGAAGGCGCTCGTAGAGGCTAACGGCGACTATGAGAGAGCTAAGGAAATCATCCGCGAGAAAGGTAAGCTCGTTGCAGCTAAGCGTGCTGACCGCGAGACTTCAGAAGGTGCAGTTATCGCTAAGGTAAACGGTGAGAAGGCTATCGTAGTAGGACTCGGTTGCGAGACTGACTTCGTAGCAAAGAACGCTGAGTTCCAGGCACTTGCTGAGGCAATCGCTGAGGCAGCTATCGTTAACTTCCCAGCAGACAAGGACGCCCTTATGGCTTGCGTTCTCGCTGACGGAAGAACAGTAGAGGCTGCTGTTACTGAGCAGACTGGTAAGACAGGTGAGAAGCATGTCATCGTAGGTTACGAGACTGTAGAGGCACCTTACATTTCAGCATACATGCACAAGATCACTGGCAAGCTCGCTGCAGTTGTAGGCTTCAACAAGGCTTTCGACGAGCAGGTTGCTAAGGGTGTTGCAATGCAGGTTGCTTCAATGAACCCGGTTGCTGTTTCTGCAGAGTCAGTACCTCAGTCAGTTATCGACACTGAGCTCAAGACTGCAGAGCAGAAGACTAAGGAGGAACTCGTACAGAAGGCAGTAGATGCAGCTCTTACAAAGGCTGGCATCAACCCTGCACACGTAGACAGTGAGGCTCACATCGAGTCTAACCAGGCTAAGGGTTGGATCACTGCAGAGCAGGCAGAGCAGGCTCGCGAGATCATCAAGACCGTTTCTGCTGAGAAGGCAGCAAACCTTCCTGAGCAGATGGTAGCAAACATCGCTAAGGGTCGTCTCCAGAAGTTCTTCAAGGAGCAGACTCTCGAGGAGCAGGGCTACCAGATGGGTGACGGTAAGACTGCAGTTAAGGATGTCGTTAAGGCAGCTGACGCTGAGGCTAAGATCGTTACTTTCAAGAGAATCTCACTCGCTGACTAATTTCAGCACACGATTCAATATAAAATGGCGACCCGAAAGGGCCGCCATTTTTCGTTGTATTTGTATTCAGCTGCTTCAACGTCGCACTATCATCAATGTTCCGGCACCGTATATGCCAATCAAAGCAGTGTGGATGCAGAGCTTGAGCCAAAGTGCCATTTCCGGCAGGAGAAGCGAAACTCCGTATACAGCTCCCATGAGAAGGAGGATGCAGCCGAGACGGCCCCAACGATACGGGATAGGGTAGTATTTTGCTCCGAGGATGGAACTGATGGCGAACATGACTACATAACTTGCAAGGTGACCGTATGCTGCAGCCCAATATGAGTATTGTGGCATGAACAGAATTATTATCACCGCTGTGACTGCCAGTCCTGAGAGTGTGATCCAGATGGCCATATCTGTCTTGCCTGAGAGCTTGTACCACATCGATACGTTGAAGAGCATTCCAAGAATCATGTAGGAAAGGAGCATGACAGGAACCACTCCTACTGCCGAGCGGAACTGAGGACCGAGGATGAGTGCAATGATGTCGATATAGAGGATCACTCCTAAGAATACAAGTCCGCAGAAGGCGGTGAAATATTCCTGAACTGAGGCATAGAGCTCTCGTGAATCCTTTTCTTTCGCCCTTCTGAAGAAGAACGGTTCAGCTGCATATCTGAACATCTGTATGAAGAGATTCATGATTACAGCCAGTTTTACGGCTGCCTGGTAGAGTCCCAGGGATGAACGCCATGCCTCTGCATTTGTATCGAAATATCTGAACAGGATTCTGTCGAGGAAATCATTTATGACTCCTGGAAGTGCTGCGACCATGAGCGGGATCGAATATGCCAGCATCTGACGCAGAAGCTTAGGGTCAAGCCTGAAACTGAGTCTGAGATAATCAGGGATGAACAGGAGTCCACAGACTAGACAGCTGATGAAGATGGCAAAGATGACGTAGCTGAAATCCGGTGTGGCCGGGATGAAATTCAGGAGCCATGAATTGCCTGCAGTCGCGCAATATTTTGGAAACCAAAGGAATAGCACAAGATTGGCTACAGTCTCTGTAATAATCTTTATGGTCTTGAATATTGCAAACTTCAGTGCCTTGTTTTCCTGGCGCAGTCTTGCAAAAAGAATGGCTGTGATCGAATCGAGGGCAAGGATGCCTCCCATATACATTATGCAGGACTGATATCCTTCATACCCCAATGCTGAAGAAATAGGCGAAGCAAAAGCTATCATCAGCGCAAGGAAGGTTGCACTGATGCAGAACACCGTCACGAATGCATTTGAGTAGACCTTCTTGGGATCCACTCCTTCCTTGTTTGCAAAACGGAAGCAGCCGGTCTCCAGTCCTAAAACGAGAACTACCTGAAGCACCGCAATGTATGCCATGAATTCAGTGACTACGCCATAGCTTTCAGGACTGAGCAGCCTTGTGTATATAGGGACAAAAAGAAAGTTTATGATGCGGGCAAGAATGGTGCTTAGACCATAAATCATTGTCTGTCCCGCCAATTGTTTCAAGGGATTTGCCATAATGAGAGCAAAATTAGTTATTTTTGTCGGGATAAACATCAGTAACTCTTCCCAAGGAGGACTTAAAATCAACAGAATATGAAAAGAATAGTATTAATAATTGCGGCTGCTATGGCGATTGCCTCATGTGCTTGCAGGAATGAGTCTAAACAGCCGGTTGAAACACAGACAGAAATGGAAAACACAGTGATTGCAGAACCTCAGTTCGACATGGTAACCAGCCACGGCACCATGAGGATAAAGCTCTACAGCATGACCCCTAAGCACAGGGACAATTTTGTCAAGCTTGTAAATGAGAAGTATTATGACGGACTTCGTTTCCACAGAGTGATCGAAGGATTCATGATTCAGGGTGGTGACCCTTATTCAAGAGATACATCAATGGTTGACCTTTGGGGGCAGGGTGGTCCGGATTATACTGTTCCAGCAGAGTTCGTGAACCAGTATTGGCATAAGAAAGGAGCTATCGCAGCTGCCCGCAAAGGCGATATGGCAAACCCTAAGAAGGCATCTTCAGGTTCGCAGTTCTATATCGTACATGATGAGAATGCATGTCTCCACCTCGACGGACAGTATTCAATCTTCGGTGAGGTTGTTGAAGGACTTGACGTGATCGACAAGATCGCAACTGTCGAGACAGACTACTATGACAGACCTATTGAGGATGTTATGATCATCAAGGTTGTGCCGGTTGACGAGGAGCCTGTCCAGGCTGTGGACAGCACAAACGTGGAGTAACGGATGGGTAGTCTTAAAGGAAAATTCAGAACCATATTCTTCGATGCGGACGACACGCTCTGGGAGAACGAGATATATTTCCGCAATGCGGAGGCAAGGTTCATCGAGTTGATGGCTGAGTATTCTTCTCCGGAGCAGCTGCAGAAGGTGCTCTGCGAAAAGCAGGAGGATAACATACCACTGTTCGGATACGGCTCCAAGACTTATATGATCGGTATGACTGATGCCGCGATGCATCTTTGCGGAGGCAATCTTCCCGAGCACATCTACTACGGCATCAAGAAGATAATTACCGATCTGGCTTTCCACGAACTTCAGATAATAGAAGGTGTGGGACAGACCTTGCAGGCACTTCAGGACCATTACACACTGATTGTAGCGACAAAGGGAGACCTTACTGAGCAGATGGCCAAGTATAGAAAGTCCGGATTGGCGGGATATTTCCATCATTGCGAAGTCATGGAGAACAAGGACGAAAAGAATTATCTCGAACTTGCTGCCAAACATGATATCGAACCACAGCAGCTTCTGATGATCGGAAACTCGGTAAAGTCGGACATCGCACCGGTGGTCAATATAGGTGGATGGGCCATCCATACACCTCACGATGTGGTCTGGGTGCATGAAATGATGGATATGCCGGAGTCTGACCGTATCATAGAAGTATCGAAGATTACAGATGTCCTTCAATATCTGTTATAGAAAATTACTGATAAAAGTGGAGCCGTATCATTTTATGGCACGGTATTCGCAATAAACTTAAACCGAATAGTTTTTTCATAGGTTAAGTTTTAGGTTAGAATTGCTGAGCTTCTTCGATGTGAATCGAGGAAGCTCTATCTTTTTTAGTATCTTTGTACCGATAAAGAGATATTGTATGAAAAAGAATCTGATAATAGCTGTGTTGATGCCGGTACTGGTTGTGTTGTCTTACCTTTATACTGTAGGATTCCAGATTGAAATCAGGCCGCTTGCAACACTGATCCTTATGGTAGGACTTATGTCGATGGCGATACGCCGTGCAGCGATGACTTACCAGGTGATGAAGGATCCTGACATGCTGAAGCAGGGTCTTGCCACATCAGATGCCTTGGTGTATATTGCAGAGATAGCATTGCCTTACATCGCACTTCCTATCTTCACTTTTGGAGGATTCTATCCATATACCACTATCTTCGTGTTCCTCAGTCTTCCTGTTGCCATAGCATGCGCGAAGACAATGAAGAACGCAATCAAAGGAGGAGCAGTCATGATTGCAGACCTTGATGACAGGACGGCCAATCTCATGGCAATATTCTCAGTCCTTTTCGCGATTGCATTTCTGACTTCTCCATTTTTGTGTGTCTGATTTCAGACATATTCTGTAGTTTTTCCGATACATCTGCGTCTAATGTGCAAAAGAAACTGAAATGAAGTCATTAGAAAACGATTTTGCACGGATTGTAAGAGAACATAAAGGCACGATATATACTGTCTGCTATATGTTTTCGAAGGATGAGGATGAGGTCGCAGACCTCTTCCAGGACATTCTTGTCAATCTCTGGAAGGGTTTTGCCGGATTTCGAGGTGAAAGCAACATCAGGACCTGGGTCTATCGCGTCAGCCTCAATACCTGCATCTCCGCTGACAGGAAGAAGAAACGCAAAGGTGAGACAGTTCCTCTTTCCATGGACATAAATCTCTTCGAGGATTCAGGCGAGGACATGAGGCAGATCAGAATGCTTCAGGGGCGTATAAGCCGTCTAGGTCCGTTTGACAGGGCAATTGTCCTGCTTTGGCTTGAAAATCTCAGTTATGATGAGATAGGAGCCATTGTCGGAATCTCTGCCAAGAATGTTTCAGTCCGTCTTGTCAGAATAAAAGAACAGCTCAGGAATATGTCGGACCCTAAATAAGGAAAGTATATGGAAAATACATTGATCTCACACGAACTCGAGGAGATGCGCTCACAGATAAGTCTTCTCAAGGAAAAGCTCGATAAACAGTCTATCATCAACGAAGAACATATCAGACGGTCGATGAAGTCAAAGATATCTGATATCAACAGGATTGTGACAGCTACAATTTTTATGGGTGTCTTTGCCTTGATTTACTGCACAGTTTTCTTCTATATTCAAGGCCTTTCCATTCTGTTTGTAGTAGCAACCGCCGTGATGCTTACTGTATGTGTTGTTCTTACTATCATGCAGAAAGTAAGTCTGGGCAGAATGGATCTTTCAAGAGGCAGTCTTGTAGATACGGCCAGAAAGCTTGGAAAAGTAAGAACTCATTATGCCGATTGGTACAAGATAGCGATACCTATGATTACAGTCTGGCTGGGTTGGCTGATTTATGAAATTCTTACCAATTTTGAGATGTCCTCATCTGCTACCATAGGTTTCCTTTGCGGAGCATGTGTAGGAGTTGTGATCGGAGGAATAGCCGGTGCCAGAATCAACAGGAAGGTCGTTGCAAAGGCAAATGATATTCTCAATCAGATTGAGGAACTTCAGAAAGAAGAATAAAATAATAAAAGGCCACGCGGGCCTTTTATTATTTTACTATGATTTCATCTACGAAAAGGAAGCCAGGATTGCCTTTGCCTGGGTGCCAGTCAGGGATGACCGTTACAGAATTGGCAGTGACTCTCAGATGTCGTGCAGAAGTCTCCGGGAAAGAAAGTACATACTCCTGACGACCGTTGCCATCGTCTATGTTGTCTATTGTCCTTATCTCTACTGCTGCGACCTCAGTAAAGCTCTTTCCATCTTCTGAAACAGCTACAGATATGTCAGTAGGGTTGAATATCCAGTCGTGTTTGAATACATAAGTGCTCAATGTGACCGAGTTGTACGGTCCGCATCCGTCCATATCTACAATAGCATCAAAAGGCCCGTCATACCATCCGGCCCAGTCTCCGCTGGTGTATGTGTCATGACTCAGAATACCATCTGTCAGATGGTCAGGAGCGCCATAGACATAGCTGCTGTGAGGCAGTGTGCTGATGGATACAGGACGTCCCATAGCCTTATGACCGGTAAACTCTTTAGTATATGTCTTTGTGACGAAACCGTCTCTGAAGGACTTGGCCTTGAGTGTACATGTTTCACGGATTTCTATCGGACCCTCATATACAGGGGAGTCTTCATCAGGTTCGCTTCCATCCAATGTATAATGGATGACAGCATCACCCTGGATCTTAAGCATGGCTTCTACGCAAGCCTTCTTCTTGTTGATGGCTGAGGTTCCGGTAATCTGGAATATGTGCTTTGCATAGTTATAGCCGGCAGTTTCATAAATGGCGCAGAAATCATCTGCGCTGTCGAGGAAGCGTTCCCAGTCCTTCACTTCCGGCTGACACCATTGCACCTCGCTGAGTGCTGCCATTCTAGGGAGAAGCATATATTCAAGATGCTCATCTGTACTGATATATTCTGTCCATAGATTGGCCTGCACTCCGAGTATGTGACTCTTCTCCTCGTCTGTCATGCCTGCTACAAACGGTTCGTATGAATAGCATTTCTCTATAGGGATATATCCGCCGATGGCAAGAGGTTCATTTGCCTGGTCAAGTGTCTGGTAATAATCCAGATAGAAATGGGTATTAGGAGTCATGACTGCGTCATGTCCCATTTTTGCTGCCTGGATTCCTCCGGATGTTCCTCTCCAAGACATAACGATGGCATCATCTGCAAGTTCTCCCTCAAGAATCTCATCCCATCCGATGACTTTCTTGCCCTTCTTTCCAAGGAATTCTGTCATTCTCTTCATCACATAGCTCTGAAGGTAGTGTTCAGCCTGAAACTTGTCATCATCCTTGAGACCTAACTCTTCGATCTTGGCCTGGCAATGGGGGCAGTCTTCCCAATATACTTTAGGACACTCATCTCCTCCGATGTGGAAATATTCGTACGGGAAGAGGTCAGCGACCTCGGCAAGAACGTTTTCAAGGAAGACCATTGTCTCCTCCTTTCCTGCACAGAGAACCTCGTCTGCTACACCCCAGCGTCCCCACACTTCATAAGGGCCACCAGTACAGCCAAGTTCAGGATAGGCTGCGAGAGCGGCAAGCATATGTCCCGGAAGGTCTATTTCAGGTATTATGTTTATGCCTTTACCTGCTGCATAGGCAATTATTTCTTTTATCTGTTCCTGAGTGAAATAGCATCCCTTTCCATAAGGGATACCATCATAAGCTCCATCCTCGAAAAGATGGCCTGTCAGAGTCTCTTTTCTGATTGATCCCACTTCTGTGAGTTTCGGGTACTTCTTGATTTCGATTCTCCATCCCTGATCGTCCGTGAGATGCCAGTGGAGAGTGTTGAGCTTATGGATTTCCATGATGTCGAGATATTTCTTCACCATATCCATATCGAAGAAATGACGGCTCACATCCATGTGCATGCCTCGGTAGCTGAATCTAGGTGCATCGTTGATGACGCAGCAAGGAAGACTCCAATCCTTGTCAGGAGCGGCTGTCTTGCCGTAGATTTCCACTGGCATCATCTGCTTGAGTGTCTGGATGGCATATACAAAGCCATTCAGGCCAGACGCTCTGACCTCTATCCTTTTTCGTGTGATTTTGAGATTGTAAGCCTCTTTTTCAAGCCCCTTGTCGATGATGAATGAAAATCCTTCGTTGCCATCCTTGACGACGCTTAGTTTTCCTGTGACATCAGACAACTGATCGGCAAAAGCCTCTATGTATGCCTTTGATGCAGGATCGAGTTCGGAACTGTATGAGAATGTCATTCCTCCGATGTCGACACTTCCGGATTTGAGGTTGACTTCATTCGGATATGGTACGACATCGAGCATGAGCTTTTCGTTGCAGCATGAGATTGCTGTAACGATGATGGTCAGGATAAGAAAGATTCTTTTCATGTATATGGTTTTTATTCGGATGGCGAATTTACTGAATAAAAGCCATATAATCAATGTCAGAAAGAGCTATACAAGCAGCATTATGATAAGTTGCGCGGATATTACTCTGAGGAATATGTTGGCCGGATAAACTGTAGCATATACTGCTGCGGGATCTTCTCCTTCTGTGTCGGAATATGCGTAATCAAGTGCAAAAGGGTTGGCCATGCCGCCGCAGAGCATTCCGATGTTCTCGGCATAGT
>JAFZGK010000038.1 GCA_017555445.1 Bacteroidales bacterium | reverse complement strand
GTTAATATGATTTAGGTCAGAATTCTGTCCTTTACTTTTGAGGAACGCAAATATAGACATTAAAACCATTATGGAAAATAGGGAACAGCAAATTTTGTCTGAAATTCGTCAGATGATATCATCGATGCGCGATCAGCTTGATGCATTGGAAGCAAGACTGGATCAGTTTTCGCAAAATCTTGAGGTTGAGGAGGTTGAAGAAGCTCCTATCGATATAGATATTGATGATGTCCTGGTTGATATTTCTGTGGTTGAATCAGCTGTTGAATCAGAGCCGGAAGTTGCTGAGGATGATGTGACCGATGATCTGCCGGATGATGACCTTCCGTTTGTAGAGGAACCAGTTGCAGAAGAAGAAAAGTGTGAGCCTGTGATGGAAATGCTGATCGATGCAGCCGCTGCCAATGCAAGACCAGCTGTGATTGATGCCATGGCTGCAAAGGAGGCATGGCGTACAGCTATCCCGGGATCTCCTGTCAAGGATATCCGTAGTGCAATATCCTTGCATGACAGAATAATTTTCATCAATTGTCTTTTCGATGAAGATCCGATGTTTTTCCAAGAGGTTCTTACAGCAATCAATGCAATGTCTTCTATTGATGAGGCCGTTGCTTATCTTTCAGAAAAGCGTCCGGAATGGGATATGAATTCAGATGAAGTATACCGTTTCATGATGGCTGTACGTCGTAGAATCCAGTAGTTTAAGGATACGAGATATGCCAGGAATTTTATATATAGTTCCGACTCCGGTCGGAAACCTTGAAGATATGACTTTCAGAGCAATACGTGTTCTGAAGGAAGCAGATCTCATCTTAGCGGAGGATACGCGTACAAGTTCGGTTCTTCTCAAGCATTTCGAGATCAAGGGACGTCTCGAGTCCCATCACAAGTTCAATGAGCACAAGACTGCTTCGATGATAAAGGAAAGGATTCTTGCGGGTCTGAATGTGGCTCTGATAAGCGATGCAGGAACTCCTGGAATTTCAGATCCGGGTTTTCTGCTTGTCCGTACGTGTGCACAGGAAGGGATTGAGGTGCAGACACTTCCTGGAGCGACAGCCTTTGTCCCTGCTTTGGTGTCTTCAGGATATCCTTGTGACCGTTTCTGTTTCGAAGGCTTTCTTCCGCAGAAGAAAGGACGTCAGACAAGATTGACCGAGCTGGCTGATGAGACAAGGACCTTGGTCTTCTATGAGTCGCCTTATCGTCTCGTCAAGACACTTGAGCAGTTTGCCGAGTTTTTTGGAGGGGAGCGAGAGTGTTCTGTAGCTCGGGAAATATCGAAGAAGTTTGAAGAACATAAACGAGGAACTCTTGTCGAAGTGGCGGCATGGTATCGTGAGCATGAACCAAAGGGCGAGATTGTCATAATCGTGGCTGGTGCACCGGAAAAGAAAAAGGAGAAGAAGTCTTATAGAAAGGCTGATGAGGAGGACTGATCTGACCTGAAACGGATCAAAAAAAAGAAATTCCTTCAAAAAAGAGAAAATTATACAAAGGTGTGACGAAATGCAGGTACATTATATAGATACTTGATTTACCTTTGAAGCAGTTTCATAACATTTATTTATTTTCAGACATCTGATTTTTATCAGGTGTCTGTTTTTTAATATGAGAGGGAATAAAGGAAAAGCAGGGTTGTCTGAGTCGTTCATTACAGGAATAATTGCCATAGTCTTCCTTATTGTGGGCTATCAGACAGCCCTTTTTGTTCATCGTGCAGCTGTGATGAAGGTGGTGGCTGGCAGGGATGAGCCGGATACTGTATTTGTTTATGAAAAGGCGAAGACAGGGGATGAGACGGCTGTAAGTAGGGAGGTCGTGGCCAGAAAGAACTCGGAGCATCATCCTCGTGCTGAGGCGGTACGTGCTGCTGCACCAAGAAGAACTGTTGAAAGTTTCCGGTTCAACCCCAATACCGTATCTGTAGATGATCTTTGTCGTCTGGGATTTACGCCCAGACAGGCTCAATCTATAGACAATTATCGCAAGAAAGGCGGTAGATTTCGCAGAAAGGCGGATTTTGCAAAATCGTTTGTCGTTTCCGACAGTGTCTATCGCAGACTGGAGCCATATATCGATATTCCTCTGGTTGATCTCAATATCGCTGATTCTGCCGGTCTTGATGCTTTGCCAGGTATAGGTGGATGGTATGCTTCAAGAATTATAGAATACAGGGAACGTCTTGGAGGCTATTCCTATAAGGAGCAGCTGATGGATATTTCAAGGTTTGACCAGGAGAAGTTCAATGCTTTGGAAGACCTGATATCGGTTTCAAAAGAACATCAGACACCATATCCGTTATGGACTCTTCCAGCAGATTCGCTGATGCATCATCCTTATATAGGCAACTATGAAACTGCTTGTGCAATAGTGCTTTATCGTGAAAATACTCCGAAATCCCGGTGGACTGTAGATGCCCTCTCATCAGCCGGCATCCTGCCGTCTGATTCCGCAGAATGTTTATCTAAGTGTCTGATTGCAAATCCATAAAAAAAAGCATCCCGAGGGATGCTTTATATCAGGATCAGTGCTGTTGCTATTCCACTGCGTTGGCGAGTGCTTCGCGGATCTTGGCTTCGATCTCTTCACAAAGCTCAAGGTTGTCAGCCAGAAGGTTCTTGACTGCCTCACGTCCCTGAGCGAGCTTGCTGTCGCCGTAGCTGAACCATGAGCCGCTCTTCTTGATCACATCGTACTCTACTCCGAGGTCGATGATCTCTCCGATATGTGAGATTCCCTCTCCGAATACGATGTCGAATTCAGCCTTCTTGAATGGCGGAGCCATCTTGTTCTTTACGATCTTCACCTTGGTGCGGTTTCCGAGAGCCTCGTCTCCATCCTTTATCTGAGTTGTACGACGGACATCCACACGTACAGAGGCGTAGAACTTCAAGGCGTTACCTCCTGTTGTTGTCTCAGGGTTGCCGAACATCACTCCGATCTTGTCGCGAAGCTGGTTGATGAAGATGCAGCAAGTGTTTGTCTTGCTGATGTTTGCAGTGAGCTTTCTGAGCGCCTGGCTCATGAGCCTTGCATGGAGTCCCATCTTCGAGTCACCCATCTCACCTTCGATCTCAGCCTTAGGTGTAAGAGCTGCTACTGAGTCGATAACGATGATGTCGATCGCTCCTGAACGGATGAGGTTATCGGCGATTTCAAGAGCCTGTTCGCCGTTGTCAGGCTGTGAAATGAGGAGTGTGTCGAGATCTACTCCGAGATTCTTTGCATAGGTGCGGTCGAATGCGTGCTCGGCATCGATGATGGCAGCGATTCCGCCGTTCTTCTGTGCCTGTGCGATCGCATGGATTGCAAGTGTAGTCTTACCGCTGGATTCAGGTCCGTAGATTTCAATGATTCTTCCACGTGGATATCCACCGATTCCAAGGGCTGCGTCAAGTGCGATGGAGCCGCTCGGAATGACTGAAATGTCCCATTTAGGCTGATCTCCTAACTTCATGATCGTACCTTTGCCATAGTCTTTCTCAATCTTGTCAATCGTCGCCTGCAATGCCTTGAGTTTCGCAGCATTGATCTCGGTACTTCCCTGTACTTCTTCTTTAGCCATAAATGTAAAAATTAAAAAGTTATACGATGTAAGGAACTTTTCCTACAACAAAGCAAATGTAATGAAAAATCTTTATGGCTGCAAAATTATATATAGCTTGTGTAAAACCATGGCACAAGCGAGAAAAAATAGAAAATTCTTGGAGGTTTTTTTGTCTGAAAACATAAATAAAATTGCTATTTTTGCTGATTGTATATTAATATAGGCGGAATGTGCCTCAATAGCTGAAATGACGAGTATGAAAATAAGACTTTTAGGAAAGAACCTGGATGAACTGAAGGAGCTGGTTGTAGAGGAAGGATTGCCTGGCTTCACTGCCAAGCAGATCGCTCAGTGGCTGTATGTCAAGAAGGTACGCTCGATAGACGATATGACAAATCTGTCGAAGGCGGCCAGGGCAAAACTTTCCGAAAAGTATGAGGTCGGTCTGATCGAATATTCAGGACTCCAGGTGTCGACAGACGGAACAAAGAAATATCTGTTTCCTGTCAGATGCTCACATAAGAGAGGACTCAATGTCGTTGACGAAAATATGGAGGAGGGAGCTGTAGAGGCTGTAATGATACCTGATGATGACAGAGCGACCCTTTGCGTATCGTCACAGTCCGGCTGCCGTATGGGATGCAAGTTCTGCATGACCGGTCGTCAGGGTTTTCATGGTCATCTGAGCGCAGCTGACATCATTTCCCAGTTCATTGCAGTTGATGAGTCCGACCGTCTGACAAACGCTGTGTTCATGGGAATGGGTGAGCCTCTTGACAACTATGAAAATGTCATGAGGGCCATTGAGATCCTTACTGCGGACTGGGGCTTTGCTTGGAGTCCTAAACGCATAACGGTGTCTACCATCGGAGTCCTTCCTAATCTGAAGAGATTCCTCGAGGAAAGCAGATGTCATCTTGCTGTCAGCCTCCATGATCCTTTCGGCCCTGAGCGTCTGAGCATGATGCCTGTACAGGGACCTTGGCCGATCCAGGAAGTCATTGACCTTATCAAGCAGTATGATTTTACAGGTCAGCGTCGTGTAAGTTTTGAGTATACGATGTTTGCCGGATTCAATGATACGAAGAACCATGCGGATGCTCTTATCAGGATGCTGCGCGGACTTGAATGCAGAATGAATCTGATCCGTTTCCACAAGATTCCTGATTTCCCTTATGAGACGTCTCCGGGCGTGATTATTGAGAATTTCAAGCAGCGCCTCAACAACTCCGGCATAACGACTACTTTGCGAGCATCTCGTGGAGAAGATATTCTAGCAGCCTGCGGAATGTTGGCGGGCGAACATAACAAGGCATAAGATGAAAAGGATAGTTGCAGCCATATTGATGATCGTTACCCTGTCTCTGGCAGGGCAGAGGATGTATGCGCGCAGCGTTACTCCGAAGGAGGATTCCATTGCAATCTTCCAGATGCGTGAGAGGATGGACGAGATCAGAAAACATCGTCCTACAGTGGCTCTTGTCCTCAGTGGCGGTGGTGCTAAAGGAGCTGCACATATAGGTGTCATAGAACATATCGAGTCGTTGGGAATACCGGTCGATATGGTCTTGGGAACCAGTATGGGAGGCCTTATCGGCGGATTATATTCATTGGGTTATACCACTGATGAGATAGAGTCGCTCACTAGAAACATGGACTGGGGATGGATATTCAGCGACAAACTGTCCCGTGAGTATATTTCATATACAGATATGAAGTATAAGGAGAAGTACATGATCTCCATTCCTTTCTACTATGAGAAGGATTATTTCAAGATGAAGCTTGCCGATGAGAACCGTTTTGACGATATCATGAAGCAGGATGTCCTGAATATCGGAGCGGACAATGAGGGTGGTGCAGACCTCTTGAAGAACAATCTTCTCGGCAGTCTTCCGGCAGCATATATCTACGGTCAGAATGTGAGCAACCTTATCAGTTCGCTTACGATAGGATATCAGGATTCCATTGATTTTAAGGAACTTCCAAAACCGTTTGTTTGTATTGCGGCTGATATGGTTTCAGGTAAGCCAAAGATCTGGCATAGCGGAAAAATGAACGATGCCATGCGTTCGACCATGTCTATTCCCGGAATTTTTGCTCCGGTCAGAACTCAGGGAATGGTGTTGGTAGACGGTGGTCTCAGAGATAATTATCCTACTGCCCTTGCCAAAGAAATGGGTGCAGATATCATCATCGGAGTCGATCTTTCGCAGAAGTCGAAGACCTATGTGCAGATCAACAATCTCGGTGACATATTCGGACAGACGATTGAGATGCTCGGCAAAGATGCTTTTGACAGGAATGTTGATATCCCGGATGTCAAGATCAAGCCTGACCTTCCGGAATTCAATATGTTGAGCTTTACTCCTACTGCCATCGACACTATTATCGTACGTGGTCGTGAGGCTGCTATGGCTCAGGATTCTCTTCTGAGGATAGTGGCGGCAAGGACTGCAGGAAAATATCAGGCTCCTCAGAAAAAGAGGGCCTATGATTTTCATGCGGATTCTCTGGTGATTGCAGATGTTGAGATAAGAGGTGTCCTCCCTCGTGAGCAGGCTCTTCTCAGAGACAGGCTTCAGCTCAAGTTCGGACAGAAGATCAGTCGAAACGATCTTGACCATATCGTGGCACAGATATATGGTACTCAGGCATATGATTCCGTTACATATGAGCTGCTAGGTGATGATGAGCCTTTCAGACTCATACTCAACTGCAAGAAAGGACCTATCCACCAGTTCGGACTGGGTGTAAGAGTCGATACTGAAGAGATCGTATCGGTATTGCTGAATTTCGGTTACAATGCACACAAGATGTACGGTCACAGTGTTGACTATACCGTAAAGATCAGTACCAATCCGTATATGACGCTGAAATGGTCATATGATGCTCCTAAGATACCTACCTTGAACGCTGCAGCTTCGCTGAGAGTGACTGATATGAACGCTCTCAAGTTTGGAGATAACAAGCTTAGTCTCAATTTCCTGCATTCCCGTCAGGAATTCTATATGTCCAATCTCAAATGGCGCTGGTTCGATATCAAGGCAGGAGTCAGGAACGATATATTCAATATCAGGAATGTCAAGTCAGAGCAGATAATCGGAGATTATGACTTCACGCAGCTTTCTAACGACTTCGTCTCTCTCTTTGCAGATGCGCGTTCGGAGACTTTTGATGACGGCTATTTCCCTACTAAGGGATTCACTGCAGGTGCAGGCTATTCATGGACATTCGCCGGATTCCCTACAAGAATCAATCGCTTCCATACGGTAGCAGCTGATGCCAAGGTTGTAGCACCTGTCGGTGATGTCGTTGCAGTATTGCCGTATTTCAATGCAAGGGCACTTTTCGGAACTGATATTCCTGTAGCATATTTCAATGCCATTGGAGGTACGATTGCAGGAAGATATGTGGATCAGCAGATCCCTTTCATCGGAATCACAAATCTTGCTGCGATGAAGAGCATACTTACAGTATATGGTCTTGACCTCAGATTCCGTCTGGCGCGTAACCACTATCTTACAGGAATAGTGAATTATGCCCGTGATTGTGACCATTTCAGATATTATGGACAGGGACCGGGATACTTCGGTGCAGGAGTGGAATATGCGTATGACACCATTTTCGGACCGATAAAGGGCAATATACACTGGTCGAGTATAACCAGAAAGGCAGGAGTTTATCTCAGTGCCGGTTTTAATTTCTAGAAGGGATGGAAGGAGAGGCTCTGAAGGTGCTTGACAGGATGAGGAGATTGTGTTCCCGCAGGGAGTACAGCTGCTCGGATATATTGAAAAAGGCGGCTGATGCCCTGGAGGGGGACAGTGTGAAAGCTCAGGAGGTACTGGAAGTGTTGTTGAAGGAGAAATATGTGGATGACTTCAGATATGCCTCGGCATACGCTAGAGACAAGGCTTCCATAGCCGGCTGGGGAGAAGTCAAGATAAGATATATGCTTTCTGCCAAGGGAATAACCAAGGACGTGATAGTTCAGGCAATGGCGGAAATTGATGAAGGAAGGGCTGAGGGAAGGTTGGAGAAACTGTTGGAAAACAAATGGAAGTCCCTGAAGGATGACCCTCAGGGTAAGTTGAAACTTATACGCTTTGCTCTCGGAAGAGGCTACGGCTATGATGATGTCTCATCGATGCTTGACAAGGTCTGTCGGGATGAGAATCAATAAACCGATAAACTATGAATGGAAATATGAAGAATTACAGAAAATTGAATCTGCAGGAAGTGGAGCAGCTCAAGGCTCAGATGTGTACTGCAGCGGATTGGGATAAGGTCGAGGTGGCAGAAGATTTCTCAGCGGATCATGTGCGGTCGGCAAGATTTTCAGGAAATGTGAAGATCGGTGCCTTCAATAAGGAGTTTGAGTTGCCAGGAGGCATGGTCAAGCATTCAGGACTCTATCATGTCACGCTGCACAATGTTGTTGTCGGTGACGACTGCTGCATTGAGAATGTAAAGAACTATATTGCAAATTATATCATCGGTGAAGGTACCTTCATCGAGAATGTAGATATCATACTTACTGACGGGGAGACCTCTTTCGGTAACGGTGTAGAGGTTGCTGTGCTTAACGAAACTGGTGGCAGGGAAGTGCTTATCTATGACAGACTTACTGCGCAGACTGCCTATGTCATGGCTTTGTACCGACACAGGCCGGAGATGATTGCAAGACTTCGTGGCTCGGTTGAGCGATATGTGGCGAGTGTCACTTCATCTGTGGGTACGATCGGAAAGAATGTCGTTATTGTTGATTCCGGTTACATCAAGAATGTGAAGATAGGTGACTATTGCAAGATCGAGGGTACTTCGCGTCTCAAGAACGGAAGCATCAATAGTAATGCGGCTGCCCCTGTTCATGTCGGAGTGAATGTCATCGGTGACGATTTCATCATTTCCAGCGGTTCAAGCGTGGAAGACGGAGTGACATTCTCGCGTTGTTTTGTCGGTCAGGCCTGCAAGCTCGGTCATAACTATTCAGCGACAGACTCACTTTTCTTCAGCAACTGTCAGGGAGAAAACGGCGAGGCATGTGCGATTTTCGCAGGCCCTTATACTGTTACCCATCATAAGTCGACCCTTCTTATTGCGGGTATGTTCTCATTCATGAATGCAGGATCAGGTTCGAACCAGTCCAACCACATGTATAAGCTGGGACCTATCCATCAGGGTATCATGGAGAGAGGTGCGAAGACTTCATCGGATTCTTATATTCTCTGGCCTTCGAAGGTCGGAGCATTCTCCCTTGTGATGGGACGACATGTAAGTCATCAGGATACGTCAAACCTCCCGTTTGCATATCTCATCGAGCAGCAGAACACTTCGTTCATCATGCCTGGTGCAAACCTCAAGAGTGTGGGAACAATCCGTGATGCAAAGAAATGGCCGGGCCGTGACGGCAGAAAGGATCCTGACAAGCTTGATCAGGTGAATTACAATCTTCTCAGTCCTTATACCATCCAGAAGATGCTTAATGGAATCGAGATTCTCAAGAACCTCCAGAGGGTGTCAGGCGAGAATTCGGATGCCTATACATATCAGAGCGGCAAGATCAAGAAGTCTTCACTTAAGAACGGTCTGAAGTACTATGGTATGGCGATCGACAAGTTCCTTGGAAACTCATTGATTACAAGGATAATGAACTCGGAATTCTCAAATATCGAGGAGTTGAGGAAGGCATTCGAACCTAAGTCTGCTTATGGAGAGGGTGACTGGGTGGACATCTCCGGAATGATTGCTCCGAAGAAGGCGGTGTCGGCTCTGCTTGACGACATCGAGAGCGGTGTGCTTTCTGAAGTAGATCAGATCAATGCACGTTTTGCGTCTATCCATTCTGAATACTATAACTATGAGTGGCGTTGGGCATATAGGGTTATCCGCGAATACTACGGTGTTGATCTTTCGACAGTGACTCCGGACAAGTTGAGAGAGCTTGTATGCAAGTGGAAGGAGTCGGTTGTCTCTCTTGATAACCTCATCTATGACGATGCGCGTAAAGAATTTTCACTCAATGCGATGACAAGTTTCGGTGCCGATGGTGACGAGGCTCAGAGGAAGGAGGATTTCATGCAGGTGCGCGGTTCGTTCTTCGAGGCGGATCCGTTCGTGATGTCTGTAAAGGAGCATATCCGCGTCAAGTCGCAGCTAGGTGATCAGGTGCTGGAGATTCTGCATAGATTGTAAAAATTTATACTAAATTTTAACTATCTTCGCGCCGCATTCAGCTACGGCTGGCAGTCAAATGAAAATTAACAAATATTTATATAAAGCTATGGAAGCAATTGTAAAGACAGATTTTAACTTTCCTGGTCAGACCAACCACTATGTAGGTAAGGTACGTGACGTCTACAGCATCGGTGATGACTACCTCGTGATGGTGGTGTCAGACCGTATTTCAGCATTTGACGTAGTACTTCCTAAGGGAGTTCCATTCAAGGGACAGGTGCTCAATCAGATCGCCGCTAAATTCCTTGACGCTACGACAGATATCCTTCCTAACTGGAAGATCGCTGTTCCTGATCCGATGGTTACTGTCGGTCACAAGTGCGAGCCGTTCAAGGTGGAGATGGTTATCCGTGGTTATCTTTCAGGTCACGCATGGAGAGAGTACAAGGCTGGAAAGCGTACAATCTGCGGAGTTGAGATGCCGGAGGGAATGGTTGAGAATCAGAAGTTTCCGCAGCCGATCATCACTCCTACAACCAAGGCTGCTGAGGGTCATGATGAGGATACCTCTAAAGAGGAGATCATCGCTCAGGGTATCGTGAGTCGTGAGGATTATGAGCAGCTTGAGGCTTATACAAGAGCAATCTTCCAGAGAGGAACTGAGATTGCCGAGAAGATGGGACTTATCC
>JAFZGK010000037.1 GCA_017555445.1 Bacteroidales bacterium | reverse complement strand
GAGGTGCCTAGCGGAATCGAACCGCTGTAGCAGGTTTTGCAGACCTGTGCCTAACCGCTCGGCCAAAGCACCATTTCCGTATTGGGACTGCAAATATAGGGACTTTTGTCGTATTTGCAAAATTTATTTTCAACTATTCTACATAGAGAAGCAGTCCCTTGAGGTACTCTCCTTCCGGATGATAGATGTTCACTGAGTGGTCACATGGCTGATTCAGACGGTCGAGGATTCTTACGCTTCTTCCTGTCTGAGCTGCAGCTGAGAAGACAGCAAGCGCAAAGGCTTCTTTATCAACTACCTGCGAACAGCTATATGTAAACACGAGACCACCTGGAGCTACCTTTGCAATCGCAGCTGCATTGAGACGCTGATATGCACGGAGAGCATTCTTCAACGATCCTCTATGCTTTGCAAATGCAGGCGGATCGACAATCATAAGGTCATATTTGTCTTCCGGAGCATTCTTGAGGTAATCGATAGCATCACAGCAGAGGCTTGTATGCTTTGATTCGTCGAAACCGTTGAGAGCGACATTCCTGTCAACCATCATCATGGCCTTCTTAGAACTGTCAACAGAATCAACATGCACTGCGCCACCGGCAAGAGCATAGATCGAGAATCCACCAGTATAACAGAAAAGGTTCAGTACATTACGTCCCTTGGCAAGAGAGCCTACAAGAGCTCTGTTGTCGCGCTGGTCGAGGAAGAAACCTGTCTTCTGACCCTCAGTCCAATTGACAATGAACTTATGACCGTTCTCAAGAACTGTCTGCTCATCATCGCTGAAATCAGGACGGCGATACATATATCCATCGATGAGTTCAAGACCTGCCTTGAAAGGAGCAGTACCTGAGCTCTTGTCGTAAACCGCCTTGAGAGCAGGACCATAGACCTTCTGGAGTGCCTCACAGATCTGCTTCTTTGCACGGAACATACCTACTGAATGTGCCTGGATGACACATACTCCATCATAATGGTCAATGATAAGTCCCGGAAGATTATCGCCCTCACCATGGACAAGACGGTAGCAGTTTGTCGACTCAGAGCCGTCAAGTCCACATGCAACGCGCACCTGAAGTGCTCGAGCAAGCATGACCTCAAAGAAATCAGGATGCAATGCACTCTCATCGAAACTGAGGACCCTTACTGCAATCGATCCGATCTGATAGTGACCATATGCCATTAAAGAACCGTCTGCTGCATGAACTGCAACGAGATCACCTTCAAGAGGATTACCCTGAATCTCTGCAATAGCACCTGAGAATACCCATGGATGGAATCTCCTCAATGAGTCTTCCCTACCCTTTCTTAATATTACCTTTATCATAATTTCGTTTTTATCTTACTGGTTCCTCCACAGGGAGAGGGTTTCTTTCCGATCTCAGAAGTCTGAGGTACATCTCCCTGCAGACCCATGCATCTGTTGCAGCATATCTGCACTGCGACTCGGTAAGAACATCTGCTTCCCAGTTTGAAAGCTGCTGCGTCTTGGAAATCCTGATACCCATGATGATACCGGCCATCTTCTTTACGCTCTTATCACGTATTCCCCACTCGCAAACTATCTTCTGAAGATCCACAAATGCTGCAGGCTTGAAGTCCTGGTGTTTCTGAAGACCTCTGATATCGTCATGGATAGCAGCTCCCACCTTGACAACCTTAGGATTAGCCATCAGGCTGCACAGGCGACGGTGCATACCCATCTTGTTTATCCTGAACAAAAATGCCTTCTCAGGCCCTGAAAGCTGAAGCAAAGCAACGCCATACCTCGGCTGGCCAGGTGAGAATGTAGGTCTCGTTTCAGTATCGAAACCTATAATCTTCTGAGCTCTGAGATATGCGATGGCCCTGTTGAACTCCGCTCCCACAGAATCGATCACAATGATCTTTCCAGGGAACGAAGCATATTCGAGCTTCTCTATCTGTTCAGGTGTTATATTTTCAACAAACATATCAGTCAATTAAAAGAAAAGCAGTTCACGATACTTTGGCAAAGGCCATATCTCGTCGTCGATCAGCATTTCCAGATTGTCTGCATTGCTTCGCACACAACCCATAAGTTCAAACACCTCATGAGAATATATCTTCGCTCTTTCAGCAATGTTCTGAATCTTGTTGGCTCTCTTTCTTGCCTCCACGAGTTCATCCACATATGACGAAAGATTGTTGATGTAAGTCGAAATCGCCTTCAGCGTCTCGATCTCCGCTGCGCAGAAGTCAAGATACCTTTCGCCGAAGATCTCCTTGATTCCTCTCACATTCTCAATAAGAGTATTCTGATACTTCACTGCTGCCGGAATGACATGATTGAGACACATGTCTCCAATCACTCTGGCCTCGATCTGAAGCTTCTTCACATAAGTCTCGTTAAGTATCTCAAAACGTGCCTCCAACTCGTTCGGAGCGAGAACACCGAGCTTGTCAAACATCTCAACTACAGCTGCTTCACGATAAACCTCATAAGCAGCAGGCACATTCTCAATAGCCCTGAGTCCTCTCTCTCTAGCTTCAATTTCCCACTCACGGCTGTAGCCGTTACCCTCGAACATGATATCCTTGGCCTCCTCGATGAATCTGCGTACAACAGTCATCACGGCAGATGAGCGATCTTCGCCTGCACTCTCAAGAGCATCTACCTGAGCACGGAACTCGTTAAGACTTTCAGCAACTGCTGAATTCAGGACATAAGCTGCAGAAGCGACATTCTGGGATGCACCCACAGCACGGAACTCGAATCTGTTACCGGTAAAAGCAAATGGAGAAGTTCTGTTTCTGTCTGTATTGTCAGGGAAGATTTCAGGAATGCTGTTTACAATCCTGATCGAATCCTGCACTGCAGCATCATAATCATCACGGATGCCGAGAATAGACTCAAACACCCTGTAAAGAGTCGATCCTGAGAAGACGGACATCACCGCTGGAGGAGCCTCACCACCACCAAGACGATATGAATTGTTCAATGTAGCCACTGTAGCCATCATAAGGTAGTGATGACGACGCATGGCACGAAGGACAGAAGCGTAGAATGAAAGGAACTGAAGGTTCTTTGTAGGTGTCTTTCCGGGTGAAAGAAGATTTACTCCAGTATCTGTAACTATAGACCAGTTGCAGTGCTTTCCGGAACCATTCACTCCGTCGAATGGCTTTTCATGGAAGATCACCTTGAGATGATGTCTCTCAGCTACCTTCTGCATGACGATCATGAGCATCATGTTCTGATCGATGGCCTTTACAGCATCACAGAACATCGGCGCACATTCGAACTGGTTAGGAGCAACCTCGTTATGTCTTGTCTGAAGAAGAATTCCAAGCTTATATGCCTCAGTCTCGAAATCCTTCATGAACGAGCTGACACGTGAAGGAATTGCACCGAAATAATGGTCCTCAAGCTGCTGATCTTTCGCTGATGTATGTCCTACGATGGTTCTTCCGCAGAGCATAAGGTCAGGGCGAGCCTTGTAAAGCGCCTCATCCACAACGAAATACTCCTGCTCGATTCCAAGATTGACATGCACAGCCTTGACGTTTGCATCAAAGAGAGAAGCAACCTTTACTGCAGCCACATTCAATGCATTCAATGACTTAAGATGCGGAACCTTGGTATCAAGAGACTCACCTGTGTAAGAAACAAATACGGAAGGGATACAGAGTGTACCATCCATCAGGAACACCGGAGAAGAAGGATCCCATGCTGAATAACCGCGTGCCTCGAATGTATTTCTGAGACCGCCAGTCGGGAAACTTGACGCATCAGGCTCCTGCTGGACCAGAGCACTACCATTGAATTTTTCGAAGGCTTTACCGTCCTTTACAGAAATGAAAGCCTCATGTTTCTCAGCAGTTGAGTCTGTAAGTGGCTGAAAGAGATGCGTATAATGAGTCGCACCCATTTCAATCGCCCATTTCTTCATACCTGCAGCAATCTCATCAGAAACGCTGAGATCAAGCTTGGCACCATACTTAACTGAAGCGAGTACGGATTCGTATGCATGATTCGATATATATCCTCTCATCTTTTCAAGATCGAGGACATTTCGTCCGAAATAATCGGAAACCGGACCTTTTTCGTCATAGTAGCGTACTGTCTTATGGGCAGCAGCTTCGTCTAATGCACGTTTCCTGAATGTTGCCATAGTGTTGAAGATTTGTCAAGTCGGCCGCAAAGATAATAAAATCATAGGAAAAAAATCGTATATTTGCACCGCTTAAAAACGGACAGAAATGGCAAATATCTCAAAAAAAGCTATAGCAATGCCAGCTTCAGCAATCAGAAAGCTGGTCCCTTACGCAGATGCTGTTAAGAAGGAAGGTGTTAAGGTATATCATCTAAATATCGGACAGCCGGACATAGATTCTCCGGATTGCGCACTTGATGCAGTAAAGAACAACAGACTGACACACATTTCATATTGCCATTCGGCAGGACTTCCTGAACTCCGTAACGGCCTTGTAGAGAAATACTACAAGAAGATAGGCATCAATATCGACCCTTCAGAACTTATTGTAACAGTTGCCGGCAGCGAGAGCGTTCTTCTTGCACTCGAAGTGACTTGTGATGAAGGTGACGAGGTTATCGTACTCGAGCCGTTCTACACCAACTACAATACTTTCGCATTCATGAACGGAATCACTCTCAAGGCGATTCCTACAGACATAAGAAACGGTTTCGCTGTTCCTGATGTGGAGGAGTTCGAGAAGGCTATTACAGACAAGACCAAGGCAATCCTCGTATGCAACCCTGGAAACCCTAGCGGAACACTCTACTCAAAAGAAAACATGATTGCCCTCGGAGAGATTGCAAAGAAGCATGACCTCTTCCTTATTTCTGACGAGGTATATAGAGAGTTCGTATATACAGAAGAGCCGCATTTCTCGGCTATGCACATAGAAGGACTCGAGCAGAACGTAATCCTTGTAGACTCTGTATCAAAGAGATACAATCTTTGCGGAGCACGTGTAGGATGTATCGTTTCACATAACAAGGAGGTAATGGCTGCTGCCATGAAATATGCTCAGGCACGCCTCTGTCCGCCGATCCTCGGCCAGATTGCAGCAATCGGCGCTCTTGACACACCGGATGAATATTTCGATGCTGTCAAAGCTGAGTACATCAAGAGAAGAGACTTCATGATCGAGGGACTCAACAAGATCGAAGGCGTATTCACACCTAACCCTATGGGTGCGTTCTACACAATCGCTGAGATTCCGGTAGATGATGCAGAGAAATTTGCACAGTGGATGCTTGAATCATTCAGACTGGACAACGAGACCACGATGGTGACACCTGCCGCATCTTTCTACAAGACTCCGGGAACAGGTCATAACCATATCAGAATATCATATGTTCTTGAAGTTCCTGAAATGGAGAAGGCCCTCAAGATTCTTGAAGAGGGTCTGAAGCAGTATCCAGGAAGAATCTAAGTTTAGGTATCAGCATTTCATGGATGAACTCCTCTTCCATGAAATGCGTTCCTTCATACGTATCATAGGAATCAGGGCCGAAATACCTTTCCCATGTACGGACACTCACGATACCGCTGCGGCGATAGTGGTCACGAGTTCCGAAAAAAGCATGAAAGGTGTCACGGCTTTCTTTTTTTATACTGTTTTCCAATGCAAGATCGCGATGCAAGGAATATTTGCGCATTATTGAAGGTGTGAAATGAATCTTCTGTCTGTCCCCTTCTCTTGGTCTGTAGATTCTGTCGAGCAAGGAAGTGACACCAGGAAGATAAGTCAGCCATGCGAGATGGCTGAAGTAGAGAGGCGCATTGAGCGATGGAGAGACAAAAACATGAGGTATACCCTTGATTCTCAATGCATGAAGTGAGCCTAAAGATTCACCGACAACTATTGACGGATTGAACTCTCTGGCCCATGATTCTATCTGTACAGCTGCCACTTCGGGATCAAAGTCATATGTTTTTACTATCACGCCGACTTCATCCCCAAGGGCATCACGAAGAATGGAAGGAATTCTGGAATCCCCTCCTCCACCCATACCGTGTATATATAGAATATTTCTAGCCATATTTCTAATGGCAAATTTACAAATATTTGCTATCTTTGCGTAAATGGTCTAAAAATTATCTAAACACATAAAGACATGAAACTTAAATTTATCCTCGCAGCAGCTGCATGTTCACTTGCAGCATTCGCAGCAACAGCTCAGGAGACTCCTGACTACGAATTTACAGTGATCAAGGAGAACCCTATCACTTCAGTTAAGAATCAGAACCGTTCAGGTACATGCTGGTGCTACTCTGCACTCTCATTCGTTGAGTCAGAGATCCTCAGAACAAAAGGAATCGAGACAGACCTTTCAGAAATGTTCGTTGTAGGAAAGGCATACCGCGACAGAGCAGTGAAGTATGTAAGACTTGACGGTCACCTTAATTTCGCAGCAGGTTCATCATTCGGTGATGTTCTTCATGTGATCAACGATTATGGTATCGCACCTCAGTCTGCAATGCACGGAATGAACTACGGTACAGTTCTTCCTGAGCAGTACGAGATGGATGCAGCTCTCAAGGGTTATGTTTCAGCTATCGCATCAAACCCTAACAAGAAGCTCACTACAGCTTGGCTCAATGGTTTCGACGGTATCGTAGAGGCATACCTCGGCGAGTACCCTGAAACTTTCACAGTTGACGGAAAGGAGTACACTCCTGAGTCATATAGAGATTACCTCGGCATCAACATGGATGACTATGTGAACATCACTTCATTCACACACCACCCATTCTACTCACAGTTTGCAATCGAGGTTCCTGACAACTGGCGTTGGGACACAGCTTACAACCTTCCAATGGACGAGATGATGGACGTTATGTTCAACGCTATCGAGAAGGGTTATACTATCGCTTGGGGTTCAGACGTAAGTGAGACCGGTTTCACACGCAACGGTCTTGCAGTAGCTCTCGCAGAGACTGCTTCTACAGCTGGTTCAGACCAGGAGCGTTGGGTAGGTAAGGCAGATGCACCTAAGGAGGCAGCAAAGGTTGCTCTTCCAAAGGAAATCACAGTTACTCAGGAAATGCGTCAGGATGGTTATGACAGAAAGACCACTACTGATGACCATGGTATGCACATCTACGGTCTTGCAAAGGATCAGAACGGCACAAAGTACTTCATGGTAAAGAACTCTTGGGGTGAGTCAGGCAAGTACAAGGGTATCTGGTATGCTTCTGAGACTTTCGTCAAGTTCAAGACTTTGAACATCGTTGTTCACAAGGACGCTCTTCCAAAGGACATCGCAAAGAAGCTCGGTATCAAATAACAACTCATGAAGTTTTTAAGAAATATACCTAATACTATCACATCCATGAATCTCCTCTGCGGAGCCATGGGTGTGATATTCACTTTTCAGGGAGCGCTCGACATTGCGTTCTATCTGATGCTGGCAGGTGCAGTATGCGATTTCTTTGACGGATTCGCCGCAAGATTGCTCAATGCTTATACGGCTATGGGCAAGGAGCTCGATTCGCTTGCAGACATGGTGACATTCGGTCTTCTTCCTTCACTCATTCTTCACAGAAGACTTATTGAAGGAGGTATGACAGGATTCTGGACTTATCTTCCATTACTCATATGCATTTTCTCAGCAGCACGACTTGCAAAGTTCAACATCGATGATAGACAGAGTGAAAACTTTCTCGGTCTTGCAACTCCTGCATGCGCACTCTGGTGCGGCTCATTGATTTTTGCAGCAGATCAGGGAGCAATGTCTGTAGCAGGCCTTCTCCAGGACAAGACTGTCATTCTTGTGGCATCTGTAGTCCTTCCTATCCTGCTTGTCAGCGATATCCCAATGTTCTCATTCAAGTACAAGAAGGGTTCGCCTTACAACCGTATAAGAATAGCATTCGTTATACTTGTAGTACTGATTGCGGCAGCAACCTTGATCCTCAAGATCAACTGGGGCTACATAGTCCTGATTTCAATCACATGCTACATCGTATTTAATCTTCTTCGTGCCCTCTTCTCCCTTATCGGTGGGGCCAAGTAGACTAATTAACCGTATAGTTTACTACACAAAAAAAACAGCCTGTCTGCTTATACAGACAGGCTGCTTTATTGTGTACTTATTCTACTAGTAATTAGTAGGGTGAATCATGAAATAGCTCTTTGCGTGCTTGCAGACAGGGCAAAGCTCAGGAGCCTGCTTGCCGATCACAACATGACCGCAGTTAGAACACTCCCACATCATATCCTCATCACGTGAGAAAACGATGCCGCCCTCAACATTAGCAAGAAGCTTGCGATAGCGCTCCTCGTGCATCTTCTCGATCGCACCGACCTTCTCGAAAAGGATTGCGATATCCTCAAAGCCTTCTTCACGAGCCTCTACAGCAAAACCGGCATACATGTCAGTCCACTCATAGTTCTCGCCCTCAGCTGCATCAAGGAGGTTTGTAGCTGTATCAGGCATCTCACCACCATGGAGAAGCTTGAACCATATCTTTGCATGCTCCTTCTCGTTGTTTGCAGTTTCCTCGAAAAGTTTGCCGATCTGAACATAACCGTCCTTCTTTGCCTTTGATGCATAGTAAGTGTACTTGTTGCGGGCCTGTGACTCGCCAGCAAAAGCAGTCTGAAGATTAGCTTCAGTCTTTGTTCCTTTCAAATCTTTCATAATCTGATGTTTTATTGTTTGTTGTTCTTTCAATTTAAGAGCCAATGGCTGCATCTGACAAAGTTAATAAACTATTTGGATTTCTTAACAATCTTGAAGCCTATAGCAGCAATAAAAATCGACATCAGAGGCGACAGAATATTGAAGAAACAATATGGAAGATACTCAAGAGTAGCAACCTTCAGCACTGTAGCCTGTGTCATACCGCATGAGTTCCATGGAATAAGCACTGAAACGACTGTGGCTGAATCTTCGACAGAGCGGCTCAAAAGCTTTGGCTCATATCCTCTCTCCTGATATAGTTTCTTGTAAAGGCTGCTTGTGAGAATGATTGACAGATACTGGTCACCTGTAATCATATTTGCGAATATACCTGTACCTACTGTAGAAGCAACCATTGTCACTCTTCTTCTTACGAATCTTACCAAAGCATCAGTAAGTGACTGAAGCATACCGCTTCCTACTAACACGCCACCAAAACAGCTTGCCGCAATGATAAGGAAGACTGTATTGAGCATACCTGTCATACCTCTTGTTGCTACAAGCGAATTCAAGGCCTCATTTCCAGTCTCTATCGCAGTGCTTCCATAATACGAAATGAAAAGTCCTTTGAAGCCGCTCATGAAGTCAAGAGACGCAGAAGCATCGACAGCGTTTCCGCCAGCAATCGACATAAGAATCTGCGGCTGGAAGAAAAGGGCGGCAACACCTGCAATCACCGCAGCAATGAACAATGTAGCGATGGCTGAGACCTTCTTTATGATCAGTATCGCAGTCAGAACAGGAACGACGAAAAGCCAAGGGGTTATGTTATACGTTCCGGCGAGATCCTTCGAAAATTCGGCTGCAGAGACTCCGCCGGAGTTGGCATGAATCAGACTGACTACAAGGAAAATGATCAATGTAATGATGAATGATGGAACAGTTGTCACCAACATGAATCGTATATGCGTAAACAAAGGCGTTCCTGCAGACGAGGATGCAAGCACTGTAGTATCTGAAAGCGGAGACACCTTGTCACCGAAATAAGCTCCGGAAATGATGGCGCCTGCAATCCATCCGGGCTCATATCCCTGGGCGGTTCCGATACCTACGAGAGCCACACCGATCGTCGCGATCGTAGTCCATGAGCTGCCGGTCATCACAGCGATGAGGGCACTGATTATACAGCTTGCAAAAAGGAATATCTCAGGCACGATGACCTTCATACCGTAATATATCATTGTAGGTACCACACCACTGACCATCCATGATCCGGATACGGCTCCTATGAGGAGCAGTATCACGATGGATGTTCCGACAGAAGTGATATTGTCCAGAATAGATTCCTCGAAGACTTTCCAAGGTATCCTATACAACATCATCGCAATCACTACGGTGACACCTGCTGAAAACATCAATGCTACCTGGCTTCCACCCGACAAGGCATCCGAACCGAATCCCAGAATGACAAGCATCAGGGTGGCGGCAAGAATTATAAAAGGCAGAAGTGAAACTAACCAATGTGGAGTCTTATTCATTATCTATGGATTTACCTGTCATCGCATCAATGGAAGCGACAGCTGTCACGTTTACAATATCTTCTACAGTACTCTCAAAATCGATGAAATGTATAGGCTTGTTTAGACCCATCTGGATAGGGCCGATAATCTCAACATCTGATGTAAGAGCCTGAAGCATCTTATAAGTAGTGTTGGCAGTATTGAGACATGGGAATATGAGAGTATTCACATCCTTGCCGTTTAGACGCGAGAACGGATATTTCTTATCGCGCAACTCCTTATCCAAGGCGATGTTTACCTGCATTTCACCATCTATGTTCCATTCCGGATATCTCTTCTGAAGCACTTCAACTGCATCATGAACTCTTTCTGCGCTACCACCTTTATCGCTACCGAAGTTAGAATAAGAAAGCATTGCCATGACAGGCTCATGATTGAAGAACCTTACAGTCTTTTCCGAAAGTCTGGCAATATCTATCAGAGAGTCTACGTCATGAGTACGGTTGATCAATGTATCGGCTACGAAATAAGTTCCCTTCTTTGAATTGAGAATATGCATTGTGCCGAAATGCTTATATCCCTCCTGAAGGCCGATGACTTCCTTGGCAACCTTGATAGTGTTTGAATATTTTGTATAAAGTCCTGTAATACAAGCATCTGCATCACCGGTCTCTACCATCATCATACCGAAATAGTTGCGTTCGAACATCTTATCATTTGCCTCTTCAAATGTATATCCCTCACGCTGACGTTTCTCAGTAAGAATTCGTGCAAAACGCTCACGGCGGCCGGCCTCTCTGTCATGACGGAGGTTGACGACCTCGACACCCTCAAGACTCAATCCAAGTTCTTTGGCAAGTTTCTCGATGCGTTCATCGTTACCAAGAAGGATAGGATGGCAGAATCCTTCATCCTTGGCCTTGATTGCAGCCTTCATCATGGATGGATGTGTTCCTTCAGCAAATACGACTCTCTGAGGTGCGGTACGCGCCGTATCATAAATCTGCTGGGTAAGCTTTGACTCCCTGCCCATGAACTCAAGGAGATGTTCCTTGTATGCATCCCAGTCAGTAATAGTCTTTCTTGCCACACCGCTCTCGATTGCAGCCTTGGCTACAGCGGCAGACACTTCAGTAAGGAGTCTCGGATCCACCGGCTTAGGAATGAAGTAATCACGACCGAATGTAAGCTTGCTCACATGGTAGACCTTGTTCACGATTTCCGGAACAGGCTTCTTCGCAAGATCCGCAATTGCACGGACAGCTGCGAGCTTCATTTCTTCATTGATGGCAGTCGCTGCAGTATCGAGGGCTCCTCTGAAGATATATGGGAAGCCGATGACATTATTGATCTGGTTAGGATAGTCAGAACGTCCGGTACTCATCAGCACATCCGGTCTGCTGTCCATCGCCTCCTCATAAGTAATCTCAGGAACCGGATTGGCAAGGGCAAACACGATCGGATCCTTGGCCATTGAACGTACCATATCCTTACTCAAGACATTACCCTTGGACAGTCCTAGGAATACGTCTGCACCATCAATAGCCTCAGCAAGTGTCTGTATGTCAGTTCTTTCAGTTGCAAACTCCACTTTCTCAGGAGTAAGTACCTTACGTGACTTGGAAATGACTCCCTTGCTGTCAAGCATCACTATATTCTCCGGTCTTACTCCAAGTGCGATATAAAGTCTTGCACATGAGATAGCAGCAGCACCTGCACCGTTCACAACAACCTTGACCTCCTTGATATCCTTTCCATTCACCTCGAGTGCATTAAGAAGGCCAGCACCCGAAATGATCGCAGTACCATGCTGGTCATCATGCATCACAGGGATGTCGAGTTCTTCCTTGAGTCTGCGCTCGATCTCAAAGCACTCTGGAGCCTTGATATCCTCAAGATTGATACCTCCGAATGTAGGAGCAATCGCCTTGACAGCCTCTACGAACTTATCAGGATCCTTTTCATCAACCTCGATATCAAAGACATCGATACCACCATAGATCTTGAAGAGAAGTCCCTTTCCTTCCATTACCGGCTTTCCGCTCAATGCTCCGATATCACCAAGTCCAAGTACAGCAGTACCATTGGAAATAACTGCCACAAGATTACCCTTATCGGTATATTTATATGCATCCTGCGGATTCTTCTGGATCTCAAGACAAGGCTCTGCAACTCCTGGGGAATAAGCAAGTGACAGGTCTGTCTGGGTGAAATATGGTTTGGTAGGAACTACCTCGATCTTACCCGGACGTTTGCCGGCATGGTAGTTCAACGCATCTTCTTTTGTTATTTTCGCCATTATATACTTTTTTTATTAAAAAACTCGCGAATTTACTAATTATATCGCATAGTTGAAATGGCGTAAAGACAAAAAAGTACCGTCCCTTTTGAGGACGGTACATATGGTAATATGAAAGATTCAAATTACTTCGCGATAACGCGAGCCATCTCGAGAACCTTGTTTGAGTAACCCCACTCGTTGTCATACCAAGAAACAACCTTAGCGAAGTTAGCGTCGAGGCTGATACCTGCAGTTGCGTCGAAGATAGAAGTGTTAGCGCAACCACGGAAATCAGTTGAAACAACAGCGTCCTCAGTGTAAGCGAGTACACCCTTGAGCTCACCGTTAGCAGCCTCCTTCATTGCAGCGCAGATGTCAGCCATAGTAGCCTCCTTCTCGAGAACTACAGTAAGGTCAACAACTGAAACGTCTGAAGTAGGAACGCGGAAAGCCATACCTGTAAGCTTACCGTTAAGAACAGGAAGAACCTTACCTACTGCCTTAGCAGCACCTGTAGATGAAGGGATGATGTTCTCGAGGATACCGCGACCACCTCTCCAGTCCTTGCGTGAAGGACCGTCAACAGTCTTCTGAGTTGCAGTAGCAGCGTGTACAGTAGTCATGAGACCCTTAACGATACCGAACTTGTCATTGAGAACCTTAGCGATAGGTGCAAGACAGTTAGTAGTACATGAAGCGTTAGAGATGATATCCTGACCAGCATATGTCTCGTGGTTAACACCGTATACGAACATAGGAGTAGCGTCCTTTGAAGGAGCTGACATGATAACCTTCTTTGCACCAGCCTGGATGTGCTTGCGAGCCTTCTCATCCTCGAGGAAGAGACCAGTTGACTCAACAACTACATCAGCACCAACCTCGTCCCACTTGAGGTTAGCTGGATCCATCTCAGCTGTGAGGCGGATCTTGTTACCGTTTACTACGAGAGCGCCGTCAGCAACTGAAACCTCGCCCTTGAACTGACCGTGAACTGAGTCATACTTAAGCATGTAAGCAAGATACTCTGGCTCGAGAAGGTCGTTGATACCTACAATCTGAATGTCGTTTGAGAAGTTCTCAACAGCAGCACGGAAAACCATGCGTCCGATACGGCCGAAACCGTTAATACCTACTTTAATCATTGTTTGAATAATTTATATAAAAGTTATACTTTAAAATTGCCATTTTTCAGTGGGCACACCCCCACAAATCCGTGCAAAGTTAGAAAAAATATTGAAATCTAATTCTCTTTAAGCAAATATTTGTACAATTTTATTACGTATATTTGTAATGTTAAAAATCGAGTAAATGCATATTCTGATAACAAACGACGACGGATATCAGGCAAAAGGCATACAGGCCCTTGTCGACATCATGAGACAGTTCGGAAAAGTAACGGTAATCGCACCTAAGAAGCATCAGTCAGGCATGTCAATGGCAGTATCTTTGGGCTTCAAGCAGATTGCCCATAAATGTTTCGGCGAAGAAAATCCGAACACATTCCCTTATGACAAGGACAGGAAGGGTTACCCTGTGGAATGGCACTATGTGGATGCCACCCCGGCAAGCTGCGTAAAGTTCGGTCTGAACACAATGTTTGCAGACAACTATCCTGACGTAGTCGTTTCAGGAATCAACCATGGTTCGAATGCAGCAACTGCATCCTGCTACTCCGGCACTCTCGGTGCAGCTGAAGAGGCAGCATTGAACGGAATCCCAGCTATCGGAGTTTCACTCAACACACTTCATCCTGATGCAGACTTCAATGGTGTCGCACGTTACTTCGGAGACTTGTTCGAAAAGCTGCTTGCAGAATGGCCTGACAAATACGGAGTATATTATAACGTAAACTTCCCTGATATCCCTGCAGACCAGATCAAAGGTATCAGAACAGGCTACCAGGGCAAAGGTCGATGGATCCGCGAATTCAAGGAATGGGATGCGGAGCATTACAGAAAATACGGAATCACCCCAGAATTGCTCGGACAAAGCTCTAATCCTGTAGTAGAAGAGGGCGAAGACCTCTACATGATGGTCGGCGAATTCGAGGATGACCCTCGCAACACTGCAGAAGCTGACCATCTCCTTGTATCAGAAGGATATATAAGCCTTGTAGCACATAATGTGGACTGCACAGACTACGCAGAACTTAACAGGCTGAAAGACAACAACTTCGACATTGATTTCAACTGATGAGATACTACATCATAGCTGGTGAAGCATCCGGCGACCTCCACGGCTCCAACCTAATGAAGGGCATATATGCAGAAGATCCTCAGGCGGACATCCGCTTTTGGGGAGGAGACCTGATGGCAGAAGTGAATAAGAACTCATATCTGGTACGTCATTATAAGGAAGGAGCGATAATGGGATTTGCGGAAGTGTTGGCGAAGGCTGGCAAGCTATTGAAGAATGTCGCATTCTGCAAACAGGATATGATGCAATGGAAACCGGATGTAGTGATCCTCATTGATTACCCTGGATTCAACTTCAAGATAGCTGAGTTCGCACACAAAGCAGGTTTCAAGGTATTCTACTACATAGCACCTAAGGTCTGGGCATCCCGGGAAGGCCGCATCCGCAAACTCAGAAAATACGTCGACAAGCTGTATATAGTCTTCCCATTCGAAAAGCCTTACTTTGAATCAAAAGGGATCGACTACATCTACAAAGGTAATCCTCTGGTCGATGCAGTAGACGGATCAAATGCGATGCAGGAATCACGCGAGGTTTTCCTTACACGCAACAACCTTGCAGGCAAGCCACATATAGCAATGCTTGCAGGTTCCCGTAAAGGCGAAGTCAGCACAATGATGCCGATTCTTACAGAATTCGCATCAAAGATGCATAGTCTGCCGCAATACAAAGACTATCAATTCATTATAGCCGGAGCTCCATCAAGAACAATGGATGATTACACACCATGGCTCACAGCTGAAAATCAGGAATACATCAAGGTGCTCTTCGGAGAGACCCAGTCAATAGTACGTCATGCTGAAGCAGCAGTCGTAAACTCCGGCACAGCATCGCTTGAAACTGTACTCTTCAACACCCCGCAAGTAGTCGGTTACATCACAAGCCCTATCACATACTGGATTGCAAAAAAGATCGTGAAGATCAGGTACATCAGCCTCGGCAATCTCATCATAGACCGCCAGGCCTTCAAGGAGTTTATCCAGGACGGCTGCAACGCCGACGCTCTGGTAAAAGAAATACGGGACCTCATAGAGAATCCCGTACGCCGTGACGCTATGCTGTCCGACTATGCTGACATCCGCGCCCTCCTCGGCGGCACCGGCGCCTCATCAGCCGTCGCAAAATCCATGATCAAAGAACTGAACCGCTAATAGCTTCGTTCTCCGAAAATCATCGAGCCTATACGGGCCATTGTAGAGCCATATCCGATTGCAATCGGATAGTCGTCTGACATGCCTATGGACAGTTCCGTGAAGTCAGGAGTCAGTATTGGAAAGCTGGTTCTGGCCTCATCAAATATGCTTCGGATTGCTGCAAAATCAGCTTTTATGACATTCACATCATCTGTAAATGTCGCCATTCCCATTAGTCCCTTGAAACGGATATTGGAGAATCTTCCATCCGAGGCTGCCTTCAACAAACTGAGGATTTCCTCACGAGAAAAACCCTGCTTTGATTCTTCTGCAGCAACATGAGGTT
>JAFZGK010000036.1 GCA_017555445.1 Bacteroidales bacterium | reverse complement strand
CAGGACCGTATGTTGTGACTTCCCATGTGGCAGGGTCTGTCACGACCTTTGTGGAAGAACCGTCGGCGTAGCGGACTTCAAGACATGCGAGGAGTGCAAGCTGGTCTCCGAAGTAGTTGCGTGTACCTCCTCCGTATGTGATGTCGCCTGACCACCATCCTTCTCCGAGCATGGCCCGTATGTCGTTCTTACCTGCCTTAAGCATATCTGTGACGTCGTATGTCTGATAATAATGGTGCTTGTTGTACTGCGAGAGGCCGGGAGCAAGAAAATCATCTCCGACCTTTTCGCCGTTGATGCTTATCTCATATATACCACGGGCTGTAGCATAGAGTATTGCTGATTCTATTTTCTTGTTCTTTAGTTCGAAACCGCTGCGTAGCACAGGCATTCCCCCGTATGAAGGCTCGCAGAGGACCATGACATCTTCTGCCATTTCAGTCATGCCTTCGTTATGGTAAAGTACTGCGTTAGGCTTGTTGACCTCGATGACATTAATGTTGCTCACCTGAGCCCTCTGGCCTTTCTCCACCATCCAGCCCACATCGTTGAGCTCAGGATATGCGATGTAGTCGCCGCCGTGACCGAGAGGACCTACGTTCACCTGACCTGCCATCTTGCCGTCAAGCATGATGCGCAGCTCGCTGTACACCACGATGACGTTGAGGTTATGTGTGTCTCCGATCAAGAGACTGTCAGCCACCTGAAGGCTCTGGAAGACCTTGCCAGGCTTGTCTGCTTTAGTGTAGCCTGTCCTGTAGACATTTATCAGCTTGTTTTTCCTGTCCAGCTCCACACGCACGAATGACTCGTCTTTGCCGTTGGCCACTCCCATGATGTTGAGGTCAGCATCCATCAGACGCGGGTCGTTTCCTCCCATGAGAACGGATGCGCGCGAAGAGCCTTCTGCGAATGTGATGTCTGCCGAAATCATATATTGAGGCAGGAAGTCGGCATAAAGCACCTGTTCAGAGGTGCCGATCCATTTTGCGTCACCGAAAGGTGCGTTCTTTTCGGATGAGCATGAAACTGCTGCGAGGCAGAGGACTGCTGCGAGTCCGGAGAAGATGTTGTTTTTCATATAATTATCGTTTGCTTTTCAAATATAATCATTGTTTTCTGACACTTGCTGTGGATTCTGTCGGAATGCATCCGTATTCTGTCGGTGTGCATCCGAAAGTCATCTTGAATCTGTTGGTAAAGCTTCTGCGCTCCTGATATCCTACCATCAGAGCCACTTCCTTGATGCTGTATTTTCCCATTTTGAGCAGCTCAGCAGCAGTGTTCATTCTATAGCTGTTGATGAATTGTAGCGGACTCTGTCCTGTGAGGGCCTTGACTTTCATATAGAAGCTTGTACGGCTCATGCACATATCCTGCAGAACGACATTCACATCAAGGAATTCATTCTTCAGATGTTTGTCCAGAACGGTATAGAGATTCTTCATGAACTTCTTGTCGAATTCATTATCCTCTCCTATGTCATCCGGAAGGGAATCGATGGTCAGAGATGTCATTCTTGACAAGGCGGTCTGTCGGAGGGACCTTCGCTTTGCAATGTTGTTGATCAGGGTCCTGAGGTACATAGGGTCAAAAGGTTTAGATACATAGGCGTCAGCTCCTGCGTCCAGTCCATGTACCTGAGATAGAGTATCTGTCTTGGCTGTAAGCAGAACGACAGATATGCTGCAAAGGTCACTGTCCTGGCGTATAGCCTTGCAGAGTTCGTATCCGTCCATTACAGGCATCATGATGTCGCTTATCACGATGTCGAAGTATTGCGATTTGACGGCCTCGAGTCCCTGCTGACCGTCAGCCGCATAAGTTACCTGGTGGTCTCTGCTGAACATGTCTGTCAGATATTCCCTCATGTCATCATTATCTTCCACGACAAGAATGCTCAATCCAGATATGCTGTCAGGTATATCTTCGTGCAGATCTCCGGTAATGATCTCTGTGGCTGTGCTGCTTTCATGGTCACACTTGAGATTGTCAGGTATGACAAAGCGGAATACAGATCCCGACGGCTCGTTGTTGGTGGCAATGATACGGCCTCCATGTGCCTGGACGAGCTGTCTTGTGTAGTTGAGACCTATTCCAAATCCGTCTATTCCCTGATAACCGCTTGTGTTAGCTCTTGTATATTTCTCGAATATGGATTCGAGACTATCCGCAGGAATACCCTTGCCCTGATCGCTTACAATCACCTCAAGGCAGTCAGTGATAAATTCGCTTCCGTAGATGAGTGATGCCTGCTTTCCAGATATCAGTTTTGCCGAGATCTTTATCGATCCGCCGTCAGGCGAGTATTTGATGGCGTTGCTCAAAAGATTGGACATGATGCGTCCGAACTTTATGTCATCATAGGTGTATGGCAGGGAATCGTATGAATCGATGCTTATAGACGATCCGTTCTTCTGTGCTGTATATTGGAAGTTTTCAGCTATTTCCGACAGGTCGCGGACGATATCCTTCTTTCTGAGTTCCAGACCTGCCGGACTCTTGTCGATACGGTCATATTCGAGAAGCTGGTCAGTAAGCCTCTGCAACTTTTCCACATTTCTCTGCATGATCTTGAACTTGCTTGTGATCTCTTCAGGGCAGCCTTCATCATAAAGCATGTCTTTCAGAGGTACGGAAATCAGAGTGAGCGGTGTCCTGAATTCATGTGAAAGATTGGTGAACACATCGATCTTCATTTCGTCGACCCTTTGCTTGATTTCCCTTATCCTTTCCTTTTCCTGTCTTGCTTTTCTCCTCTTCAGACTGACGGCTCCGTATGTCAAGGCTCCAAGAATGAACAATATGTAGGAGGATATGGCAAAATTGCTCACCCAAGGCTTCTTCTTGATTGCAAATGAGTATGACTGTGCCATTGAATCAGGCATGCCTTCCAGCTTGAGAAGGAACCGGTATTCTCCGTCAGGAAGATTCGGATAGGTCTGGAATCTGTATGTTCCGTAATTCCATCCGGTCTCATATCCTTCGAGTTTCCATGCATATCTTGCCTGAAGATTGTCAAAGTCTACCAGCGAGAACATGAATGTCAGAGTGTTGTCAGTGTATTTGAATTCCGAAGCAGACTCATTGTCAAAGTCGATACTGATGTTGTTGACAAATACATTCAGTATCCTGAAACTTATGTCGGTGTTGCTTACAAGATTGTCTTCGCTTAAAGGATCAAATACGGAAACCCCGTTGGAATATGCAAAATACAAGAGTCCGTCCTCATCCTTCAGAGAGGCCGTATAATAATCGTATTTCCTTCCAGTGTTGTAAAGCCGATATCCGTCCGGATCATGAGGATTCACCTTTACCAGTCCATAGGATGTGCCTAACCATATGTTGCCGTTGGAGTCTGACTGTATGCTGTGGTATATAGGATTTATTATATCCCCTCCCGAGGCAGGTTGCCATTGCGGTATGTCATATTCTTCGAATGTGCTGTCAGATGTTCTGATCCTGTATAGTCTGAATCTGTCAGTTATACACCATATGTTCCTGTCGCGATCCACGTATCCTATGTTTGCGCTTTCATCAGAAACGGGAAGGGTGCAGGATATTATGGTTTCGTCATCAATCGACAATATGATCTTGTTGCCGGAATTCCTCAGAACCGTATTCTTGTGCGGGTCGCTGAACAAAGGATAGAAGTCGTCAGGACTGCTGCTGAGAACCCCGTCTTCAGAAAGCGTCATTATGCCCTGGAATGTTCTCAGAACCAGTTTTCTTTCAGGGATCTCCATGACGGAGTACACAGGAATATCTTTACTCAAAGTTTTGTTCTGTATCAATGTCACTTTGTCGGCATCCTGCTTGTCATACATGATGTCAAACCCATAGACCGACTCATTGGTGCAGATTATAAGTCTGTCGTCGGATGTCACATGCATAGTCCAGATGAATCTGTCGCGGATGTCTGGCAGGTGTATCATCCGGACATTTCCGCTTTTCTTAGAGTATCTGTATATTTCATTTCCGACGAGCGACCATATCGCGTTTCTTGAATCACGGTTCATTACAGTTATCCTTTTCTTGGAAAAGAAAGATTCGATATGCTTGTATTTCTCCGATCTGTAATGGCTGTAGAGCGGATATGAATAAACACTTATATTGTCAGGTGATATCCATAAATGATTCCTGTCCGAGAGGAATCCGAGAATGGTGTTGTCATAGCTTATATCGGTCTCTGCTATGTGTTCTACGGTCAGGTCATCGTAGATCCTCATGATTCCTTTGCCTTCGACAAGTGCTAAGGTAGTGCCGTCGATAGGAGAAGTCGTGATGAATGGAATGTTACGGGAACCAGTGAGATGTCCTCCGATCTCCGTTACTTCTATATCCTTTCCCAATGCGAAAATCCCTTTTGTCGTGGCTATGACCATATGGGCCTTCTCGGATTTAGATACAGTCATTGAAGTTATATGACCGTCTTCCGGAATGTATGCCGATTTCCTGAGGTTGAGAGAAGTGTCGAACATCCATACGGTGTTCCTTGAAGAAAGCCAGAGCAGATCCGAATCCGGGTCATACACCAGGCAGGGATTGTAGATATCGTTCAT
>JAFZGK010000035.1 GCA_017555445.1 Bacteroidales bacterium | reverse complement strand
GCTTTGCGATATCCTACTACAGGAATACCGAAATAAACAGTTGCATCCTGAAGATTTTCCCAAGTGACTGAAGTCATAGTACCAGGTACCGGCTTACCTACGAGAAGACCCATATTCTTGTGCTTGTATACCCAAGGAGTACCGTGTGCATTCGAATAATTTGCCTCACCCATAAGCATGATTGAAGCCTTGTTATAGCGGCGGCTCGGCATATCACATGCATCTTTTCCTCTTATTTCCTGTGTAAGGTACTTCTCACCGCTGAAAAGTACCTCGATATCCTCATGTAGACGTCCACCACCATTGAAACGTGTATCTATTACAATACCTTCACAGTTATTGTAACGACCAAGAATATCTGAATAGATTGTACGGAAACTTGCATCATCCATACTCTCTATATGTACATATCCGAGTCTGCCCTTTGAGAGTTCAGTAACCTTCTGTGCATTCTGTTTCACCCATCTCTTGTAAAGGAGGGTTGTAAAGGCACTTTCGCTTATTGGACGGACAACCATTTCAGTCTTTTCACCTGATGATTTTCTAATTCCAACAAGTGTTCTCTCCCCTGATTTTCGGTCAAGAAGATTATAGAAATCCATACCCTTCTTTATCTCTACTCCATTTATAGAAGTAATGATATCTCCTGCCTGAAGTTTGGAAGAAGCTTTGTCAAAAGGACCACCTGAAACTATTTCATCGACTTTAAGACCATCTCCATCCCAAGTCATATCGAAGAATAGTCCTAAATTGGCCGTAGAAGCGCTTTCTTTGGTCGCAGGAACCCTATAACCACTTCCGGTATGGGAAACATTAAGTTCGCCCAGATATTCGCTTAAAAGCTCTGCAAAATCGTAATTATTATTTATGTGAGGGAGGAACTTGCGATATTCTGCTGTAAGCATTTCCCAATCCACACCATGCATCTTCACATTATAGAAACGTTCTTTTTCCTGACGATACACATGATCGAACATATATTCTCTTTCAGCTGCAAGATCCATTACCATATCAGCCCTTACAGAAATGCTTTCGAGACTCTTTCCGTCAGCTTTCATTTTTGAGAATGTACCACCGAGAACATATAGTGCAGAGTGCTTTGAATCCCATTTCATTCTGCCTCGTGCAGCTCCTATCTTGGTAGGAATTCCTTTCTCAATATCATATTTCCAGAGGTTCATTCCACTCTCATATGAAGCCTGATAATAAAGTGTCTTACCATCCTTGCTCAATGCAGCAGAACCGAGAGTTGAAGATGTAGGGGTAAGTCTTATTATTCTGTCTTCAATACCATCAATTTCAACTACAATATCCTCTACTATCTTATCCTTTGATTCTTTATCTTCTTCAGCTTTCGAAAGAGCTGCAATCTCTTTTTCGAGTTCCTTCTCTTCTGCAGTCATCTTGAATTCATCATAAGCTTTTCTGTTGAGGAAAACAATCATAACATCTTCCAGAGTACCCCATGAAGCATGACTTCTCATACCATAACGCTCTGATGCAAAAAGAATTGCATTTCCATCAAGAACCCACTGAGGTGCACTGTCCGTATAACCGCTTTCAGTAAGATTGATCATAGGTTTTCCGCCTTCAGTGCTTACGATACCAATATCATCATATGGATAATGACCTCTTGCACAATAACTCATAAGGATCCATTTTCCATCTGGAGACCAGCTGTAGCTGAAAGAACCTGTAGTAGAATAACACTGACTTCCATCTGTAATCTGACGAGTCTTGCCTGTCTCAAGATTTATTATCATCAACCTGTCTCTATTCTCAATATAGGCAAGTTCCTTTCCGTCTGGAGAATATACAGGAGCACGACGATCCACCTTATTATTCTTGAACAGTGGTTTTTCCTCGATGATAGTCGCGTATGGGAAACTTATATCTTCCTTTCGTACAACCTGTGCAGTATAGATATTCCAGATACCTTCTCTTTCAGAAGCATAAGCCAGAGTCTTTCCGTCTGGTGAAAATACCACATCAGCCTCAGCATGAGCTGTATTTGTGATCTGCTTCACAGTATTATATTCAGTAGAAGCCACGAACACCTCTCCCCTGCTGATGAATGCTATCTGCTTACCATCCGCCGAAAGATCATTATCTGAACCTCCTGATACTGAGAGTTCTGCAAGATTATCATCTGTCTTGTCAGACACAACGGAAACAGACAGTTTCTTAGCTGCAGCACCATTCTTCTTTACATAGATATCACCGTCGTATCCGTAACATAATGTATTGTCGTCAGATACTGTAAGGAATCGTACAGGATGAGTCTTATGTTTCGTTACTGTTGTGATATTATCCGGATCATTGACAGGGAATGAATATACATTGAAACTACCACCTCTTTCGCTGAGATAATACACTGTCTTTCCATCCTTAGACACTCTTGGAGAGCGGTCTTCGCCTTCAAATTTAGTAAGTTGTACATGCTGCTTGCCGTCATACATCCACAAATCTCTTGTAATAGATGATGTATGGTGCTTACGCCATATGTTTTCACCTCCCTTACAGTCCTGATAAAGGAAAACATCACTCTTTCCTGCAAATGAAACCTCCTCTGCAGGTGTAGCAAGTATCTGGACAGGTCTGCCACCATCGATACTTACAGAATAAAGCTCTGTCATTGTACTTTTAGGGAACAATGCACTTGAAGCAGGATCCTGGATTCGTGAAGAAAATAGTATATTCTTTCCGTCTGGAGTGAATGTCCAAGGTGTATCTTTAGCGGAATGGGTTGTAAGTCTTACAGGAACTCCACCTGAAAATGACACCTTATAT
>JAFZGK010000034.1 GCA_017555445.1 Bacteroidales bacterium | reverse complement strand
GAGTATATCTATGTTCCTGGTAACCACCAGAGTTGGAAGCCGGAAGTAGCTCCTGCACTCCATGGTCCTAACTTCAACGGTGTATGGACAGGTTACTCAATGCTTGACGGCGGCTTCAAGTTTACTCATGTTCGTGAATGGAATAAGGGTGAGTATAAGGGAAGCGACTTTGCGACTAAGTCAAATGGCCTTTCTGGTGACAATGATATCGTTGCTGAGAAGAAGGCATTCTACTTCATCAAGGCTGATGTAGCAAACAGCAAGCTTGATGTTACTGAAATCAAGTCTTACGGTGTGATCGGTGACGCTGCTCCTAACGGTTGGGATTCTGATGTTGACATGACTTGGGATGCTGAGAAGCTCGCATTCGTGATCAAGGATCTCACACTCAAGGATGGTAAGATCAAGTTCCGTGCAAACGATGGTTGGGATGTGAATGTCGGTGGTTCATTCGATGACCTTACTGACGGCGGTGCTGACATCGCAGTTACAGCAGGTACATATGACATCGAACTCTATCTCCAGCGTACTCCGGACAGCAATGAGAAGATTACTGCTAAGGTAACTAAGAAGTAATTCTAAGTTATTATATTTTGGACAGAAGGCCCTGACCGGCCTTCTGTCTGCCATATAAACCATATTGAAATGAAAAAATATCTATCACTTATCATCCTGCTCCTTTCGACAGCTGTGTTCTTTTCATGTGAAGAACCGGAGCCTGTAGTAGAAGGCGCGACATCCTTCAAGGTGGACAAGTCTTTGGTAAAGTTTACAGCCAAGGCAGGAAATGAGACATTGACTCTCACTACCGATGCTCAGACATGGACTGTGACATCAGGTGCAGACTGGCTTTCTGTCGATCCTGTGACTGGCAGCGGTGACGCTCAGATAACAGTTTCAGTACCTGCAAACCAGAGTGCAAGACGTTCTACTTCAGTGACTTTCTCGACGGAGGGCATGAAGGATATCGTAGTGACTGTAATTCAGGAAGAGGGAGAGAAGCCAGGTGAAAAGACCGGTCTCTCTTCTGATCCGGAAGAACTGGATGCAGATTCTCCTTGTGTACTTTATTACAAGGCTCCAAACGGAACTTCTCTTTATGGAGAGACCAATCTTTATGCACATATAGGTGTGAACGACTGGTCGAATGTACAGGCTGATTGGGGATCCAATATAGATAAATGCAAGTTCCAGCCTACAGAGGAGACTGGTCTGTATAAGATAGAGATTGGCCCTTCTATCCGCGAATGGTTTGGAATTAGTGATACTGAGGTATTTCAGATTGCTGTTGTTGTCAGAAATTCATCAGGTACAGCTCAGACTGCTGACCTTTTCCTTCCTGTGAAGGATAATCAGTTTGCATTTGTTCCTGAACCTGTTGTAAAGGAATCTGTTCCTTTTGGCGCTCTTCATGGAATCAACTATAATAATGACGGTTCTGTGACTTTCGTGTTCTATGAGAAGGACAAGAAGGGTGAAAGCTTTGACTGGTGCTACCTTATCGGTGAATTCAATGACTGGGAGCGCAAGCACGAATATGCCATGAAGAGAGATGAGTCAGCAGGATGCTGGTGGATCACATGTGACGGATTCGAGGCAGGTAAGGAATACATGTTCCAGTATATGGCTGGTGACGATGAACTCCGACTCCGTCTCAGCGATCCGTATTCTGAAATCACATATTCAGGAGATGACAAGTGGATTGCAGCTTCAACATATCCTGAACTGAGGGAATATCCTTCTGAGACAAGCGGCTATGTGTCAGCTTTCGAGATAGGCAGATCTTCATATTCATGGGAAGTATCAGACTATGATGTAGAGGATCCGAATGACCTTGTAATCTACGAACTTCTTCTCCGCGATTTCACTGAGAATGGTGGTAAGGAAGGAAATCTTGCGGGAGCAATGGCCAAGCTTGATTATCTTGAAGCCCTTGGAATCAATGCCATCGAGCTCATGCCTATCCAGGAATTTGACGGAAATGACAGCTGGGGTTACAACCCTAACCATTATTTCGCGATGGACAAAGCTTACGGTACTCGTGAGATGTACAAGAAGTTCATCGATGAATGTCATAAGAGAGGCATTGCTGTGATCGTGGATGTCGTGTACAACCATCTTACAGGCAACAATGCATTCGACAAGATGTATTCTCTTGACAACAATCCATTCTTCAATAAGGAGGCTCCGCATCCGTACAGCGTGTTCGAGGATATCAATCATGAGAACGAGGTCATCGTGAACTATATCAAGAGAAGTCTCGGCTATCTTCTTACAGAATACAAAGTGGACGGTTTCCGTTTTGACCTTACAAAGGGTTTCACCAACAACAAGTCTACTGAGAGCACAGCTTCCAACTATGATGCAGACCGAGTAGCAATCCTCAAGGGTTACAATGATTATATCAGGTCTGTGGATGAGGATGCTGTCGTAATTCTCGAGCATTTCTGCTCGGACAAGGAGGAAAAGGAGCTTTGTGAGGCTGGAATGAAGGTGTGGAGAAACTGCAACTGGGCATATGGTCAGGCAGCTCAGGGACATAAGAGTGAGAGCGGTTTCGGAGGTCTCTGGACCGGAAGCAACGGCATGCCGTTCGGAGGTTATGTCGGATTCATGGAGAGCCACGACGAGGAGAGAAATGCATACAGACAGAAGATGTATGCTGTTGAAGGTGTAAAGGGTAATTTTGCAGCAATGATGCAGCGTCAGGAGCTCAATGCGGCATTCTTCCTTACAGTTCCTGGTCCTAAGATGATCTGGCAGTTCGGAGAACTCGGTTATGACATCTCGATCGAGGATGGCGGCCGTACAGGCAAGAAGGATATCCGTTGGGACTATTATGAGGTTCCTGAAAGAAAAGCCCTCTATGATACATATAGCAAGCTTCTCAAATTCCGTAAGGACAATCCTGAATTCTTCGATTCATCTGCTTCATTCTCTTGGAAGGTGGGTACAAGTGACTGGGACAACGGACGTTTAATCACATGTACAGCAGGCAGCAAGTCATTTGTCGTAGTAGGAAACTTCACTACCGAGACAAAGACATTCGCGGCTGAAATGCCTTCAGGAGCAACATGGAAGAACCATTTCAATCCTTCTGAGACATATTCAGGATCGACAGTGAATGTTACTCTTCCTGCAGGAGAGTTTATCCTCCTGACCAACTTCTGATAAGTCAGTTATGATGATTATGGTGGTCCGGCAGCAAATGAGCTGTCGGACCACTTTTGTCTATAGTTTGGTGATAAGGATTTAAAACCGTATTTTTATGGTCGGAAAACTGATAAAACTTAAAGATATGAAACGGACATTCATGAAATTGATGACTGCTGCAGTGGCTTTGTTCGCCTTTGCTGCATCATCTGGTGCTCAGGAAAGAATACCTGAGTACCTCCAGGCAGAGAAATTCACTCAGGAAAAGTTGAATACCATGCTCTTCTCTACAGTTGTGGATCCGCATTGGTTCCAGCAGGGAAACAGTTTCTGGTATCAGTACAAGACCAGTGAAGGTACATTCTGGTGGGTGGTTAACCCGACTGCCAAGACCAAGACCCTTCTCTTCGACCGTGAGGAGATGGCTGCACAGCTTACTGAGATCGTTCACGACCCGTTCGAGGCACGCCAGCTTCCTATCACCAACCTCAAGGCAAAGGAAGACGGACGCACCTTCACATTCGAGGTAAGGTCGACCCGCGAGATCAAGAATGAAAAGGGAAAGAAGGAGAAAGAGGTTTTCTATTTCTCATATGACTATCCTACAAAGAAGCTTACACATCTGAAGGATCACGAGAAGGAGCCTAAGCGTCTGAGCTGGGGTTCGATTTCTCCTGACAAGAAGACCGTCGTCTATGCAAAGGACCTCAACCTCTACAAGATGAGCTACGAGGACTATCAGAAGGCACGCAAGGATGAGAAGGATTCTACAATCGTGGAGATCCAGCTCACTTTCGACGGAGTGGAAGATTTCGGCTTCGGTATGCCATACAAGATGGTGAACACAGACACTCTCCTCAACGGAAAGCGCAGAAACGTATATGGTCTCTGGTCTCCTGATTCACGTCATTTCGTGGCTATGCTCGACGACGAGCGTGCCGTGAAGGATCTCTGGGTCCTCAATGTGATGTCTGAGCCGCGTCCTACTCTCGAGACATACAAGTATCAGATGCCTGGTGAGAAGGAGGCTCCTGTAACGCATCTCTATCTCTTCGACATGGTGAACAATACCCGCAAGGAGATCGGAACAGCAGCCTACAAGGACCAGACTCTTGCTCTCGAATCGCGTCCTTATCAGCAGAAGCAGCGCGATATGGAGGAAGTCGCTGACATCTGGCTTGGTGACAACGAGCGTTTCTTCCTCACACGCAGCAGCCGTGACCTCTACCGCATCGACGTATGTACTTATACAGTGGGTCAGGACACCATCGTTCCTATCATCGAGGAGCGTATGAACACATATCAGGAGACACGTCCTATCATGGCTCTCGGCAACGGCAAGGAGATAATTCAATGGAGCGAGCGTGACGGATGGGCTCATCTTTATCTTTATGACGGACAGGGCAATCTTAAAAACCGTCTTACAAAGGGTGCATGGCATGTGGAGCAGGTTCTCAAGGTGGATGAGAAGGCTCGTGTAGTATATTTCACCGGAAACGGAAAGAACGCTGACGAGAATCCTTATTACGAGCATCTTTACCGTGTCAACCTTGACGGTACAGGCCTCAAGCAGATCACCAAGGGAGATTATTTCCATCAGACAGAGGTGGATGACGATGCGCGTTTCGTCCTTGACAACTATTCACGCATCAATACCATCCCTATGGCAGTCCTTCTGGACAACAACGGAAACAAGGTGATGGATGTTCAGGAGAGTGACTTCTCGCAGCTCTTTGCAAACGGTTACCAGTTCCCTGAACTCTTCAAAGTGAAGGCGGCTGACGGAGTTACTGACCTTTACGGAGTGATGTACAAGCCGTTCAATTTTGACTCAACAAAGGTTTATCCTATAGTGGATTACGTATATCCTGGCCCACAGGTTGAAGCGGTATATTATCCGTTCACCCGTATGAGTGTCCGCACAGACCGTCTTGCTCAGGCCGGATTCGTGGTCATTTCGGTAGGTCAGAGAGGAGGACATCCGAGCAGGTCGAAGTGGTATCATAACTGGGGCTACGGAAACATGCGTGACTATCCTCTCGAGGATCACAAGTATGCGATCGAGCAGCTTGCAAACCGTCATTCTTTCATCGATATCAACAGAGTCGGCATCCACGGCCATTCAGGTGGAGGATTCATGAGTACTGCAGCGATCTGCCAGTATCCGGACTTCTTCAAGGTGGCTGTCTCATGTGCAGGTAACCATGACAACAATATATACAACCGCTGGTGGAGCGAGACTCATCATGGTGTCAAGGAAGAGGTGACAGAACAGGGAGACACTACTTTCTACTACAAGATTGCAACTAACCCTGAGATCGCGAAGAACCTCAAGGGACATCTTCTCCTCGTTCATGGTGACATCGACGACAATGTCCACCCAGGTAACACGACACGCGTTGTGAATGCTCTCATCAAGGCCGGCAAGCGTTTCGATATGCTCATGCTTCCTAACCAGCGTCACAGCTTCGGAGACATGAACGAATACTTCTACTGGAGGCTTGTTGACTATTTCTCTGAGCACCTCCGCGGAGAAAGCGAAAAATTCGTAGACATCCCTAAACGATAAGGAAGAGGCTGACCCAAAAGGTCAGCTTCTTTTGTATTACGACGGGAGGACACGTCTCCGCAATCACTGTTATCCTCCCTGATGAAATACATTATGAATATATCCGATTTGGTCTGAGGATTGTTTGTTGCCTGTAGATTATTTTGAAAAATTATAATTTATAGGCGTATGAACAGACTTATCCATATTATCGCCGCGGCGGCATTGCTGTCTGCCGGCGGCGCATCTGCCTTGGCGCAGGGAGGATATACGGTCAGTGGAACGGTGACCGACAATCTGGGACCTGTGATAGGGGCCTCCATCATTGAGGTTGGTACCACCAACGGCACGTCCACCGGCATGGACGGAAGCTTTTCGCTTACGGTGAGCGGCCCGTCTGCTCCTGTCGAAATCAGCTATGTAGGATACGTGACGCAGACATATGATGCAGCTTCAGTACCTTCCACAATAACCCTGAAAGAAGATGCAGAATACCTCAATGAGGTTGTGGTCATCGGTTACGGTACGGTGAAGAAGGAAGATATGACCGGATCGGTGTCAGCGATAAAGGCTGATGACATCAACCGTGGAGCAGTTGTCAGCACACAGGAAATGCTCAAGGGCAGAGTGGCAGGACTGCTGGTGATTCCGGGTGACGGAGGTCCGGGATCGGGTTCGCGAATCAGGATACGAGGCACAGCCTCGCTGAATGCATCCAACGATCCTCTCATCGTCATTGATGGTGTCCCGGTCGCAAGTGGTGCTGGAGGAGCGATGACTAATCCTCTTGACCTGCTGAACCCCAATGACATAGAGTCATTTACAGTTCTTAAGGATGCCTCGGCATCAGCAATTTACGGTTCGCGTGCTTCAAACGGTGTCATTCTGATAACTACAAAGAAAGGGCAGGGGAACCGGACTCAGGTGGCATATAACGGCAGCGTCAGCGTGATGCATAATTCCAAGACAGTGCCGGTCATGTCAGCTGACCAGCTGAACGAGTATTATTCCATAACCTACCCGGCAGGTACCGAGACAGGCAACAGGATAATATCCCTGACAGGAAACCAGATGACAGACTGGCAGGACCTTATCTTTCAGACAGCCCTTGCAACTGAGCATAACATCAGTGTGAACGGCAACTACGAGGCAACGATGCCTTACAGAGTGTCTGTTGGCTATCTGGGCCAGCAAGGTACTCTCCAGGGATCAAGCTATGACAGGATCACTGCAGACATTGTCTTGAATCCGTCATTCCTGGATAAGCATCTTACTCTTGATTTCAATGGCAAAGGAGTATATTCGTATTCGGATTATGCAGACAGCGGAGCCATAGGAAAGGCTGCTTTCTTCAATCCTACCGTTGCTCCTTACTGGTACAACAGCGACGGTTCGATTGACTATTCGACCACAAACGGATGGTGGAATTACGGTAACGGACGAGGAAAGGATTTCTCGCCTAACACATTGGTGGGACCGAGCCCTCTTTCCATGATCTTCGACAGTCAGAACACAGCTGATTCATACAGATTCATAGGACGCGCCGCAGTCAACTATAAGGTGCATGGCTTCGAGGCTCTCAGCTTCAATGTAAGCGGCAGTCTTGACTTCACTGTGACAGAATCCTATAACGGAGTCAATCCGGGCTCGTTCCAGGCATGGAGCGATACTGAAAACCTCGGTGTGGGCCAGTACAGCAGGGGAAATACCATCAGCAGAAGCCAGCTTCTGGAGGCATATGCCAATTATAATCAGACCTGGGGAAAGCAGACTCTCGACCTGCTTGCAGGCTACTCGTGGCAGAACAATTTCGGAAGCAACAGAACAATTTCATACTATAATGTGACCCATCAGATCAAGCTGAAGGATGGACTGACATCAGACGAGATGTACCCTCGCACAACGAGTGAGAATTTCCTCGTGTCATTCTATGGCAGAGCCAATTACTCGATCGATTCGCGCTATGTATTCACCTTCTCGATAAGAACTGACGGATCTTCCAAATTCGCTCCCGACAACCGTTGGGGAGTCTTCCCTTCCGGAGCCTTTGCCTGGAATATAGCTCAGGAGCCTTTCGTGAAAAGTGTTCCTCAGATCTCTACCATGAAGCTCAGGCTTTCAGCCGGAGTGACCGGCCAGCAGGACGGAATAGGGGACTATGTCCGCTTTGCAAGATATACATCATCTAACGATCCGTACCATGTGTATAACATGGGTGACGGAGCATGGACCTACCCTTTGTGGCCTAAGTCTTATGACCCGGACATAAAGTGGGAGACAACTGTGACCTACAATGCCGGATTGGATTTCGGTTTCTTCAAGGACAGGCTGTCGGGAAGTGTGGATGTCTATCTGCGAGACACCCGCGACCTGCTCAATGAAGTGCAGATCCCTATGGGCTCGAACTTCGGAAACAAGCTGATGACAAATATCGGATCCATCAGAAACAAGGGACTCGAGTTCGCTCTGAGCGGAGTTCCGGTTCAGACAGACGACATGAGCCTGCAGCTGAGCTTCAACGGCACATTCCAGGACACGGAGTTCACGAAACTCAATACTACGGAGGACAAGAACTACTACATTGAGACAGGTACGATATCCAAGGGAACCGGAGGATATCTAAGCCGTCAGATGGTCGGTTATGCACCGTATACATATTACACCTACATGCAGAAATATGACGCGGACGGAAGGCCTCTTCAGAACCAGTTCGTGGATCTGGACGGGGATGGTGTGATAACTGCCGGAGACAGGTATATGACCGGAAAGAGTCCTCAGCCTAAATTCTATTATGGACTGAATCTCAAGTTCTCATACCGCAACTGGGATATGGGAATGAACGGACATGGAGCTGCCGGGACATGGATATTCAATGACTTCGCATCTGCAAATTCCACATCCAGTCTTGATCTGAATGCAGGCAGTCTGCCTAACCAGGCCCTTCTTGTCCAGACCACCGGCTTCACTCAGCCAAACAGCGGAGAACAGTGGTATTCGGATTATTTCCTTGAGAATGCTGCTTTCTTCAAGCTGGACGACATCAATGCCGGATACACTTTCAGGCGGGTTGGAAGATGGGAGACAGACATCAGGCTCGGCCTCAGCATGCAAAATGTCTTCATGTTGACAGGATATAGCGGAATGGATCCGGAGGTCACCTCGGAAAACGGTATCGACAATACCGTATGGCCACGTCCGCGCACATATTCAATACGATTAAACGTTAATTTCTAAGAATATGAAAAAGATATATATAATACTCACGGCAGCGTTCCTGACCGCCTGTGTGAACGACCTTGACACCCTGCCTCCTGTTAATGCATTGCCGATAGCTGACAATGTCTACGGAAAGACTGAGGATACCTATCTGGAAGGACTCTCCTTCCTCTATTTCCAGTTCGTCACCAACGATCTGACAGACCTGCAGCAGATGGACGGGGGAGCGTCTGAACTTCTGAGAGCCTTCTGGTCCGTCCAGGAGACTACGGCTGATGCCGCTAAATGTTCATGGGAAAATGATGCATGGGTCAGGGCTCTGAATACTAATACCTGGACCTCAGAGCAGAATGATGCTGTCTATGCAGTCTATGTGCGAACTCTTCAGGGAATTGCCTATATCAATGAATACCTGCGCCAGACTACTCCTGACAAACTTGCAGCAAGGGATGTTCCGGCTGATGTGGTCCAGAGTGTCAACAGTTTCCGTGATGAAGCTAGATTCCTCAGAGCATATTTCTACTGGATGGCACTGGACTGCTTCGGCAATGTGCCTTTCTCGACTGAGAATACCCCATTCGGAGGTACCTATACTCCACCTCAGGCAACACGTGCGGAGATATTCAATTTCTGTGTGAGCGAACTGCAGAGCCTGCTCTCCGACAACAGCAGCATGCCGGCTCCACGCAGCCGTTATCCTCGTGCTGACCGAGGTTCCGCAGCAGGACTTCTTGCCCGTCTCTATCTGAATGCGGAAGTTTATACAGGAACTCCTATGTGGGCGGAGGCAAAGTCAGTGTGTGAGGATATATTCGATATGGGATATACCTTGAGCCCTGATTATGAGGCTCTTTTCAGAGGTGATAACGGAGAGAATGCTTCCGCCCGCAACGAAATGCTATGGGTGGTTTCATATAATGCGGAAAAGACTCAGTCATATGGAGGAACCTCCTATCTTCTTGCCGCCACTCTCGCTGCTACCGATATTACGGACCAGTCGAAACCTAACGGTCAGAGAAACGGTTGGGCAGGCCTGAGAGTGCCTTATGAATATGTTTCACGTTTCTTCGATGTGAGCGGACAGAACTATCAGACAGGTGCTTACGAGACAGCTGATGCGCGAGGAAGGATGTTTTATATCAAGGGTCGCAGCGAGTCTATGGAGAATGCCTTATACGTGTTTATGAACGGATGGTCATGCCTGAAATTCAATAACATACCATATGGAGTCACCGAGTCGGACTTTCTCTCTACAGCAGATGTAAAGGCCTTTTCTGATGTGGATTTTCCGATGATAAGACTTGCGGAGATATACCTCATCTATGCGGAGGCCTGCATGAACACCGAGGATGATGCTTCGGGACTGGCAGTTCTTGCAGAACTTTCAGAACGCGCAGGTGTGCCTGCTCCGACTGAAATCACAGAAGACTTTCTGATGGCTGAAAGGGCCAGGGAGCTCATGTGGGAGGCTCATAGACGTACAGACCTCATACGCTACGGACTGTTCACTTCAGCAGATTATCTGTGGCCGTACAAGGGAGGAGATTCCTTTGGTGGCCAGGCATTTCCGGATTACAAGACACTTTATCCGCTTCCACCGACAGAACTTGCTGTCAATGAGACTCTGAAGCAGAATCCGGGATATTGACAAAAGGTTGAGAATCTTTGAACTAAGGTCGCGAAAAGCGGCCTTTTTGCTTTCAATTCATCATAGAATTCCCGCCATTCGTCACGGTCTTTCAACAGGTCGTCAGTATCACTTTGTCCTGTCGTGGATTAATAAGTATCTTCGTAAGATGCCATTAATGGGTTGCACCCATTATGGTCGGAATTTTGAATAAAACAAACCCAATATTATGAAACTGATAATCAAGACAGTTCTGATGACAACATTAGCAGCCGCAATGGCTTCGTGTGCTTCTCAGGGTGGATATCCGGTGCCTGAGGCAACTCTCGAGGAGTGCGTTTACAACGGCAATTCAACCGACTTTACCGTATGGTCTCCTGCTGCTGAGGCAGCTCAGCTGAGACTTTACAAGGCTGCCGGTGATGCAGCTTACATGACAGTGAACATGAAGAAGTCCAAGGACGGACTTTGGAAGGCTACAGTCAAGGAGGATGTGAAGGGTTCGCTATACACATTCCAGGTATGCATCGATGGCAAGTGGCTTGAGGAGACAGCAGGTATCGCTGCAAAGGCTGTGGGCGTGAACGGACAGCATGGCGCCGTGATCGACTGGGCGGATACAGATCCTGAAGGATGGGAGAATGACAAGAGTCCGAAGATCGATCCTTCAGACATCATCGTCTATGAGCTCCAGCACAGAGATTTCTCTGTTCATTCGACTTCAGGTATCCAGAACAAGGGCAAATATCTTGCACTTACCGAGCAGGGAACAAAGAACCCTGACGGACTTGCGACAGGTATCGATCACCTCAAGGAACTCGGTGTGACTTACATCCAGCTTCTTCCTTCGACAGACTTCGCTACCATCGATGAGACTCGTCTTGAGGACAACCAGTACAACTGGGGATACGAGCCTCTCAACTACAATGCTGTGGAAGGTTCTTTCTCTACAGATCCATACAACCCTGTAACCCGTATCAAGGAGTTCAAGCAGATGGTGCAGTCACTTCATGCTGCCGGCTTCAGAGTTATCCTTGACGTTGTATACAACCATACCACACATGCTCCTAACACAGGTTTCGAGCGCACTATGCCAGGCTATTTCTACCGTATGCGTGAGGACGGAACATATTTCGACGGTTCAGGCTGCGGCAATGAAACAGCTTCGGAGCAGGCTATGTTCCGCAAGTACATGGTTGAGTCGCTCGAGTGGTGGATGAAGGAATATCATATCGACGGCTACCGTTTTGACCTCATGGCCATCCATGACATCGAGACAATGAACCTCATCAGCGAGCGTCTCCATGCAATCGATCCTGACGTAGTCATCTACGGTGAAGGCTGGGCTGCCTCTTCTCCTGCATATCCTGCAGAGCAGATCGCTCTCAAGGCAAATACTTACATGATGGACAAGGTAGGTGCATTCAGCGACAATATCCGTGATGCAGTCCGCGGCCCTCTCGGATGCGAGAATGCAGGTTTCATGGACGGAGTTGCAGGAAACAAGGACAATGTGATGTTCGGTATCGCCGGCGGTGTCGCACATCCTCAGGTGACTGTCGAGCCTTGGACCAATAATCCTCTCCAGCACGTAAGTTATGTGAGCTGCCATGATGACCACTGCCTCCGTGACCGTCTTGAAGAGGCTACAAAGGCTTCGGAGCAGGACCGTCTCAGAATGGTGAAGCTTGCTCAGACAGCAGTCTATACTTCACAGGGTATTCCTTTCATCTTCAACGGTGAGGAACTCTACCGCCACAAGCAGGGAGTGAAGAACAGCTACAACAAGCCTGACTCGATCAATGCGATCGACTGGACATACAAGACAAAATATAACGATCTCGTGAAATATTACTCGGAGCTTGCAGCAATCCGTCATGCTCATCCGGGTTTCTGTCTTGGTGATGCGGAGCTTGTACGCAAGAATCTCCGATTCATCGATGTGGATGACCCTAACGTGGTAATGTTCAGAATCGAGAACCTTGACGGAATCGATGACGCGAAGTCTCTTACTGTCGTTCTCAACGGCTCTAAGAAGAATCACAAGCTGGAGATTCCTAAGGGCAAGTACGTAGTTCTTGCTGAAAACGGATATGCGGACGTGGACGGAATCGGAGCCTATACCGGAGACTATTGTACAGTTGCAGCTACATCAGCTACAATCCTTGCAGAATATTAAAAACAAAAACACATATGAAGAAGATCTTTTTAGCAATCATGACTGTAGTCCTGGCCGCAGCGTGCGCCCAGCCTAAGGTACAGCAGCCACTTGAGAATTCTGTGGTTTATGAAATGAACGTGCGTCAGTACACACCTGAGGGAACATTTGCAGCAGCACAACAGGAGCTTCCACGTCTTGCTGAGCTCGGAGTGGATATCGTATGGCTCATGCCTATCTATCCTATCGGTGTAGAGGGACGTAAGGGTACTCTCGGATCGTATTACGCTGTAAAGGATTACTGCGCAATCAATCCTGAGTTCGGTACACTCGAGGACTTTGACAACTTTGTTGCCGAGGCTCACAGACTCGGTCTCAGAGTTATCGTAGACTGGGTGGCAAACCATACTTCACCAGATGCTGTATGGGTGACAGGTCAGGCTCCTGACTGGTATGAGCGTGATGCAGAGGGTAACACTACCTTCACTGCTGATTGGTCAGATACTGCGAACCTCAACTACGAGAACAAGGAGGTATGGAAGGGAATGCAGGCGGCTCTCCGTTTCTGGATGGAACGTGGCATTGACGGATTCCGTTGCGACATGGCTTGCGAGGTTCCACTCGAATTCTGGCAGGAGACCATCGCAGGACTTCGTGCAGACTATCCGCATATGTACTGGCTTGCTGAGGGTGAGGAGCCTAAGCTTCACTCGCTTTCTGGCTTCAACGCTTCATATGCATGGGAGCTCCACCACCTCATGAACTCTATCGCGCAGGGCGACAAGAATATTCCTGAGCTCCTCGAGTATATCGCCAAGGATGCAGCAAATACTCCTGACTATGCATTCCGTCTCATGTTCACATCAAATCACGATGAGAACTCATGGGCAGGAACTGAGTTCGAGAGAATGGGTGATGCAGCCAAGACAATGGCTCTTCTTACATTCACTCTTCCTAACGGCCAGCCTCTCATCTATACAGGCCAGGAAATGGGTTGGAACAAGAGATTCGAGTTCTTCGAGACAGACCCTGTACCGGCTTGGGAGAAGAATGAGTATTTCGACTTCTACAAGTGGCTCATCGACATCCGTCATGCAAACCCTGCACTTGCTGCAGGTGACAAGGGCGGTAAGTTCGAGGTTGTATCTACTGACGACAGCACACTCGTGTTCACACGTACTCTTCCAGAGAACAAGGTTACTGTGAAGGTAGAGCTCAAGGCCCCTTGGTCTTATGAAATCATTGCCGAGTAATGAAGAAGATTCTTATAGCAATAGCCGCAGTGGCCCTTGCATCATGCTCGGGCCCTGCATTCGATCCTTCTGCTGTTGCTGATGCATCATCAGAGCAGCTCACAAGAGTCGAGCCCCTTTCATGGTGGACAGGCATGAAGATGCCTCTCCAGCTTCTTGTCCAGGGAGAGAATATCTCCGAGTATGAGGTTGCAATCGAGGGTGGCAAGGGAGTATGTATCGAGAAGGTCAACAAGGCTGACAGCCCTAACTATCTTTTCGTAGATGTTGCGATCGCTTCAAATGCACAGCCGGGAACATATTACATCGTATTCTCCAAGGATGGAGAGTCTTTCAAATATCCTTACGAACTTGCTGCACGCAAGGAGGGTTCGGCAGAGCGCACAAGCTTCACTACAGCAGACATGATCTATCTCATCATGCCTGACCGTTTCGCTAATGGCGATCCGTCAAACGACTCTGTAGAGGGTATGCCGGACAAGGTGGACCGCAGCAAGCCTTTCGGTCGTCACGGCGGCGATATCCAGGGTATCATCAACAATCTCGACTATATCAGCGAACTCGGTGCAACTGCGATCTGGTGTACGCCTCTTCTCGAGGACAACCTTGCAGTGACTACATATCACGGATATGCCTGCACAGACTATTATCATATCGATGCCCGTTTCGGTGACAATGATCTTTTCAAGGAGTATGTCCAGAAGGCTCATGAGAAGGACCTCAAGATCATCATGGACATCGTTCCTAACCATGCAGGATCAGGTCACTGGTGGATGAATGATGTGCCGTTTGCTGACTGGTATCATGTGTTCGATACTTATACAGGATCGAACATCGTATTCTCTACCAATATGGATCCTAACGCATCGCAGCAGGACCTCTATATTCAGGAGAGCGGATGGTTCGACACTTCAATGGTGGACATGAACCTCGACAATCCTTACATGCTCAGATATTTCCAGCAGTGGGCGATCTGGTGGATCGAGTGGGCTGACCTCGACGGATTCCGTGTGGATACATATCCGTACAATGAGAAGGGTCCTATGTCAGAGTGGTGTGCGGCAGTGATGAACGAGTACCCGAACTTCAATATCGTGGGAGAGTGCTGGACAGCGTCGATCCCTCAGCTCGCATACTGGCAGGGTGACAACGAGAACAAGGACGGATTCAACTCGAACCTCAAGTCGATCATGGATTTCCCGCTTCATGACGCCATGCGTCTTGGTCTGAATGAGGACAATCCTGGTTGGGGAGAGGGTATTCTCCGTGTGTACGACATTCTTTCTCATGACTTCGTATATCACGATCTTTCGAATATGATGATCTTCCCTGGCAACCATGATACAGCACGTCTCGGTGATGCTCTCCGCAAGAATCCGAACCGTCAGAAGATTGCAATGGCCATGATGGCTACAATGCGTGGCTATCCTCAGATCTTTGCAGGTGACGAGCTCATGTTCGTTTCCAACAACCTCAAGGATGCAGGTGACCACGGCGGACTCCGCGTTGATTTCCCAGGCGGATGGGAGGGTGATGATGTCAACCTCTTCACTGCGGAAGGCCGCGCGGCTCAGACGCATAACACAGACGGTCTCAAGGTGGAGAAGGGTCAGGCAGCTGAACTCTTCGACTTTGCAAGTCATCTCTTCCAGTGGAGAAAGACAAAGGATGTCATCCACAATGGAAAGACAATGCATTTCATGACACGTGACAACACTTACGGATATTTCCGTTATGATGATGACGAGGTCGTGTTTGTATATATCAACAATTCGCTCGAGCCGAAGAATGTTCCTTGGACATATTACAAGGAGATTTCAGAAGGTCTTGCAGGTGGTGTGAATGTGATGACAGGCGAGCCTTGCGAGGTGTCGGATGCAACAGTTGTGGATCCTCAGTCTGTCCTTATCGTAGAATATAAGAAATAACACTATACAATATGAAGAAAATATTTTCAGCAATCGCAATCATCGTTGCAGCTGTATCCTGCGCTCAGAAGCAGGGTCCTGTGACTGATGTCCAGACTCTGGCTTCACCGTCAGGCAACATGGAGATGACCTTCCAGCTCACTGAGGACGGTACTCCTCAGTATGCTCTCAACTATGAGGGACAGCAGGTGATCCTTCCTTCGAACCTCGGTTTCGAGCTCCGTGGCGTGCTCAAGGCGCAGAAACTCATCTTCAACAATGACGGTACTATCTCAAAGGAAGACCGTGAGCCATGCAACTCTTTCTATGACGGATTCTCTGTAGAGGGCGTCGAGACTTCATCTTTCGATGAGACATGGGAGCCTGTATGGGGAGAGGAAGCTCAGATCCGCAACAACTACAACGAACTTCTCGTGAAGCTCGTACAGAAGTCTACAGACAGAAAGATGAACATCCGTTTCCGTATCTATGACGATGGTCTCGGATTCCGTTACGAGTTCCCATATCAGAGAAATCTCAGCTACTTCGTAATCAAGGAGGAGCTTACTCAGTTCGCTCTCACAGGTGACCACACAGCATGGTGGGTACCTGGTGACTATGACACTCAGGAGTACAACTATGTAGAGTCACGCCTCAGCGAGATCAGTTCAAAGATGGAAGCAGCAATCAATCCTAACGATTCGCAGACTCCATTCTCTATGAACGGTGTGCAGACATCACTTCAGATGCGCACAGAGGACGGTCTCTATATCAACATCCATGAGGCTGCACTTCTCGATTATCCGTGCATGCATCTTGACCTCGATCCTGAGACATTCACTTTCGTTTCACACCTTACTCCTGACGCACAGGGTTGGAAGGGTCGTATGCAGACTCCATGCAACACACCTTGGAGAACAATCCAGGTTGCTCCAAGTGCAGCTGCTCAGCTCGCTTCACGCCTCATCCTCAACCTCAACGATCCTTGCGCTCTCGAGAGCACAGACTGGATCAAGCCTGTGAAGTATATCGGTGTATGGTGGGAGATGATTTCAGGCAAGGGTTCTTGGGCTTACACCAACGATTTCGCTTCAGTCCAGCTCGGCAAGACAGACTATGCTTCTGCAACTCCTAACGGAACTCACTCTGCAAATAATGAGAATGTACGTCGTTACATCGACTTCGCTGCAGAACATGGTTTCGACCAGGTACTCGTCGAGGGTTGGAACGAAGGTTGGGAAGACTGGGCTAACTGCAACAAGGACTATGTGTTCGACTTCGTTACTCCATATCCTGATTTCGATATCGACGCACTCAATAAATATGCTCACAAGAAGGGCGTGAGACTTATGATGCACCATGAGACTTCATCTTCAGTACGTAACTACGAGCGTCATCTCGATCAGGCTCTTGACCTGATGGACAAGTATGGCTACAACTCTATCAAGAGCGGTTATGTAGGTGATATCCTTCCTATCGGCGAGCACCATTACAGCCAGTCTCTCATCAACCACTACATGCACGTGGTGAAGAAGGCTGCAGAGCACAAGGTTATGCTCAACGGCCACGAGATGGTACGCCCTACAGGTCTCTGCAGAACATATCCTAACCTTATCGGTGCTGAGGCTGCCCGTGGTACAGAGTATCAGGCATTCGGTGGTACAATGCCTCACCATGTGACAATCCTTCCGTTCACACGTCTCAACGGCGGTCCTATGGACTATACTCCTGGTATCTTCTTCATGGATCTTGCCGAGGTTACAGATGGAAAGAATACTTCATGGGTGAATGCTACAATCGCTAACCAGCTTGCACTTTACGTTACTCTCTACTCTCCTCTCCAGATGGCTGCAGACCTTCCGGAGCACTATGCTCAGTTCATGGATGCATTCCAGTTCATCAAAGATGTGGATATCGACTGGATCCAGTCGAAGTATCTCCTTGCGGAGCCGGGTGAGTACGTTGTGATCGCTCGTCAGGGCAAGAAGAACGGTCAGTGGTTCTGCGGTGGTGTGACAGACGATCAGAAGCGCACTCTTGAGGTTCCTATGAACTTCCTTGAGTCAGGCAAGAAGTATGAAGCTACAATCTATGCTGATGCTGAGAATGCTGACTATAAGGAGAATCCGCAGGCTTACAAGATCGAGAAGAAGGTCGTTACTGCTGACGATGTCCTTTCAATGACAATGGCTCGCGGCGGTGGATTCGCAATCAGCTTCGAGGAGAAATAATTGCTTTGCACAATCCGTTCAGAGCGGAAATGCACAGCGAGTTATAGAATGAGTGGTCCGACAGGCATTCGCTGTCGGACCACTTTTCGTTTTTTTTGCTTATATTTGGAGAGTTTCTCCCCACCGGAAAAATTATGGAACACAAGAATTTGCCAGTAAGCCATTCTACACTAGCAGCGGTGCTGCAGCAGATGGGTATTTCAGACATTTCTCATTCTACTATCCGTCAGTCGGGCTCCATTGCAAGAACCCTTGAAAAGGAGACCGGAGCGGAATTCCTTCATCTCGAAATGGGTATCCCAGGACTTCCTCCCGCAAGGGTAGGAGTCGATGCTGAGAAAGCTGCGCTCGATGCAGGCGTCGCTTCTATCTATCCTAACATGATGGGTACCCCAGACCTCAAGACTCAGGCTGCGCGTTTCATCAAGGCTTTTCTTGATGTAGACCAACCTGGCGAATGCTGCATCCCTACAGTCGGTTCGATGCAGGGCAGTTTTACCGCATTCCTTTTATGCTCTCAGATGGATCCTGTCAAGGATACTATCCTTTTCATTGATCCTGGATTCCCTGTTCAGCGCAGCCAGACAAAGATTCTCGGTATTAAGAGTGCCTCGTTCGATATCTACGAATATCGTGGAGAAAGATTGAGAGAGAAGCTGGAGTCCTATCTTTCACAAGGTAACATAGCAGCCTTGATATATTCAAGTCCTAACAATCCTGCTTGGTTCAATCTCACAGAAGATGAACTGTCGATTATAGGCGAATTGGCCACAAAATATGATACTATCGTCATTGAGGATCTGGCCTATATGTGCATGGACTTCCGCAAGCCTCTCGGCAGGCCGTATGAGGCTCCGTTCCAGCCTACTGTAGCAAAATACACTGACAATTACATCCTTCTGATGTCAGCTTCCAAGATATTCAGTTATGCAGGTCAGCGTATCGCCATCATTGCAATTTCTGAAAAGATATACAGACGTGAATATCCTGCCCTGAAGGCCCGTTACAACATGACCCGTTTTGGTGATGCATATGTGCTTGGAGTTCTTTATGGCGCATCTTCCGGCACAAGCCATTCTGCACAATGTGCTCTCGCAGAGATGTTCCGTGCAGCTGCAGACGGAGAATTCGACTTTGTCGGTGAGGCAGGGGAGTATGCGCGCAGGGCTGCTCTGACCAAAGAGATATTCATAAGGAACGGATTCCATATAGTATATGAAAAAGATGGTGAGGAACCTGTCAGCGACGGATTCTTCTACACAGCCGGTTTTGAGGGAATGACAGGAACTGAACTTATGGGAGAACTGATGAGATACGGAATATGCACCATCGCATTGTCTATGACCGGCAGCCGTCAGGAAGGCGTGCGTGTCTGCATTTCGCAGATGAACCGTCCGGACCAGTTTGAACTCTTGGCCGACCGCCTGGCAGCCTTCGCCGCTGACCATCTTTGATGGTCCCGTCCGGAAAAACCCGCGAAATCCCGGACAGAGTCATGAAAAATAACCCCTCGTCCGGAAAACTCCGCGAAATCCCGGACGGCAATATAAAATAAGAACTACAATGAGGATAATATCAGCGGCAGAAGCCGTAAAACTAATAAATTCAGGAGACAGCATATATATCCAGGGCAGCACTTCCATCCCTGAAGTTCTGTCGCAGGCCCTTGCCGACCGCGGAAAAGAACTCAAAGGCGTGACGGTCTATGCCGCCTTTGCAGTGGGTCGTTGTGAAGCCCCATACTGCAAGCCGGAATATAAGGACTCGTTCATAATAAAGAGTCTCTTTGTGGCAAACAACATACGCCGCTGGTTGGCAGAGGGTTACGGAAGCACCATACCGGCATTCCTAGGTGAGATTCCAGGACTTTTCCGTGACGGAACCCTGCCCCTTGATGCAGTATTCCTCAATGTGTCTCCTCCAAACGAGGATGGCTACTGCTCGTTCGGTGTTTCAGCCGACCTTGCAGTCTCGGCGACAGAATGTGCGAAGAAAGTAATCGTCCAGATAAACAAGGCCATGCCTTTCTCATACGGCGATGCTCTTATACACGTGTCAAAGATTGATGCGGCTGTTGAAGTGGATGATCCTCTTGTTGAGGTGCCGACTCCAGTACCGTCAGCTGTCGACATAGCAATCGGAAACCATATAGCAGCCATGATTCCAGATGGTGCCACCCTCCAGATCGGTGTCGGCGGTATACCTAATGCAGTCCTAGCAGCCCTCAAAGACCATAAGCATCTCGGCCTTCACACCGAGGCCATGACAGACGGAGTTCTTCCTCTTCTTGAAAGCGGAGTCATCGACAACTCACAGAAGAAAGTCTGTCCGGGCATTTCCATCGCTTCGCTTGCCCTCGGTTCGAAGAGACTATATGATTATATGGACTACAGGAAGGAACTCCTGCTCAAGGATGTGGCATGGACCAACGATCCGTTCCGCATAGCTCAGAATCCAAAGGTGATGGCAATCAATTCGGCAGTTGAGGTCGACCTGACAGGTCAGATCTGTGCAGACTCAGTCGGAACACGCATCATTTCAGGAGTCGGCGGCCAGCACGATTTCATGTATGGAGGTTCTCTGTCCGAAGGAGGCAAGACTTTTATCGCCATCCCGTCAATGACGGAGAAGGGCCGCTCGAAGATCAATCCAGTCCTTGCTGAAGGAGCAGGTGTCGTGACCACACGCCATATGATCCAGAATGTCGTTACTGAATACGGTGTCGCAGAGCTCCGAGGCAAATCCCTCGCCGAACGCGCCCGCGCCCTCATAAACATAGCCCACCCGTCAGTCCGCGAAGACCTTGAACGTTCCGCCCGTGAACGCTTCGGCTACTCCTTCCGCTAAGCATTTTTTCATTGGATTCCGTCTTTCCGTCAGTAATACCTTATCTCAGGATTATGCATAGTTCAGGACAGTAGAAGATATTCAATAAATTCGAGAAATGTGACGATCATAAGATATTTTCGTCACATTTTTCTTTTTTTAAAATCCGGTTCGACTGTTCTGTGGTAGTTTTGTACTGCAGAGAGATTCGAAGCGTGCCCGCGATCTCTCTGATTATAAGATAGTTAGCTCTTTATGGGTATAGAAAAATAAGGAGGCGTAATGTGCTAACTATTTATCAATTAATATGTTTGTGAGCACGGTAACCTAATAATAAATGTTACACATCTATCAGCGTACGGAAAGTGGCTATAATATTTTTTATGATCTGGAAGATAGTCTTGTCTTTTATACGGTGTTTTCTGTCATTTCCAGAAAATACGATCTCAAGATATCAGGGTTGTGCCTGATGATTGACCATATACATGGACTTGTAATGGCCGAAGATGAAAAGGTTGTAAGTGCCTTTGTCAGTCATTATACATCGGTCTTTGTAAAACTCTATAATGAAGATGTCGGCCGCGGAGGTCGTCTGTTTGAAAGATCTTATGGAAGAGCCTGGAAGACCGGAACCAAGAAGATCAGGACGGCTATAGCATATCTTCTGAACAATCCAGTGGAAAAACGTTTGTGCAGACGCGCTGAGGAATATAGATGGAATTTTCTTGCATATGCCGTATCCGGATACCCTTTTTCAGAACCTAAGCCGGTGAGATATACATCAAAAGCATTAAGGAAATCCATGAAAGAGGTTTCATTCTCTGCTTCTGAAGGAAGATATCTCAATTATGTCCAGTTACGAAGAATGTACAATTCTCTATCTCAATCGGATCGGGAAGTGCTGACTGACCATATAATTTCAACATACAATGTGATCGATTATGAAATGCTGATTTCATATTATGGCAGTTATGAAAATCTTTTGATTGCCGTCAATTCCAATACAGGAAGCGAGTATGATATAAAAGAAGTATACCATAAAGGTTCGGACACCGTGTATCACGATATGATATCCTGTGTAAGACACCGTCTTATGATACAGCATGTTCGGTCAGTGACAGTCATGGATGTTGACAGTAAACTCTCCATTGCCTCGTCCCTGCAGAGATATACATCGGGCACGCTAAATCAGATATGCAGATTTTTGCATTTGAAAGCGTGCCCGGTAAATGATTGATATTTAATTAGATAATCTCTTGTCGGTTCGCAATTTTAGTGAGGGGTGATTGCTTAAACTGTTGTGTGTCAGTGTTTTGCCGGGCACAAGAATCAAAGCGTCTGTCCGTCAATGAATTCGCGAAGGATTGATGTAGGTGGGATGGCAGCGATTTCCTCAGGGCTGAGAGCTACTATATATCCCAGGAACTTCAGAAGGCGTACAGCTTCGGTGTATGCAGGTGATGAAGGTGAAATTCTTAACAGAAGCGGTTCTGCATAATATTTCAATACAGGTAGTTCGAAAATATGGGCAGAATTGAACACTGCATCGGCATTCTCCTGATAAGGGAAGATATTGCGGTTCTCTCCTCTGCGTACGCTTGCCCATCTCATGATTGTGTCTTCAGGGATGATTCCACGTGTACGGTTGTCGCGTATCATGCGGCGCAGCATTCTGTTGTCTGAAGTGGATATGTTGTTGTTCTCGTCGATCGAGAGCGAAGTAAGGGCGGAAGCATATACGCGGAACACCTTAGAAGGGTCTACTCCCGGAATCATTGCCGGATTCAAGGCATGTATTCCTTCCATTATGAGGATATCCTGTTCTTGAAGCTGCATGAAGTTTCCGTTGAAATATCTCTTGCCCTCCTTGAAGTCGAAACGAGGTATCTCGACCTTCTTTCCTTCAAGCAGTTCATTGAGCTGCCTGCCGAGGAAGTCCAGATCCATGGCTCCGAGTGCTTCAAAGTCATATTCTCCGTTCTCGTCACGAGGAGTCCGCTCCCGGTCTACGAAATAATTGTCCAGTTCGATCACTTTAGGATTCATGCCCAGGATGCGGCACTGGAGAGCAAGTCTCTTGGATGTGGATGTCTTGCCACTGCTTGACGGACCTGCGATGAACACTATCTTCACGCTGCCGCGACGGGCATATATCTGGTCAGCGATTCCGGCATACATTCTTTCATGCAATGCCTCTGACAGATTGATGAGGTCGATGACAGCACCTGATTTTACTGCTTCATTAAGTTTGCCTACTCCGCGTACACCTATGAGCGAGCACCAGTCGGAATGGAACTTGAGGGCTGAAGCGAGCTTGGACTGCCTCTTCATCGGAAGCACCTTGCCAGTGTCTCCGAACATAGGATACTGGAGGCAGAATCCGTCATTGAAGCCCATGAGGGCAAATGTGGTCAGGCATCCTGTGGATATGGTGAGTGGCCCGTAGAATGTGTCGATGTCGTTGCCCAGGCGGTAAACCGTATGTCTGTATCTTCCGATCGATTTAAGAAGCTGCACTTTTTCGTGCTGATGATCAGATTCGAATATGCGGATGGCTTCTTCGGTTCCGATGATGGTCTTGATGAAAGGCATGTCAGCCTCCACAAGAGCCTTCATGCGTGTCTGTATATCTTCAATCTCTTCATCTGTTATGAAATACACCTTCGGACGTCCGTCTTCCATAGGCTCGATCTCCCTGATTTCGCAGTAAAGACCACTTGGGAGGGAATAATCTATCGCAAGTACCTTGTCCGGAAACATCTCGCGGACAACCTTCTGCAATACGAAGCAGAGGGACCTGATATAGGTGCGTCGTCCGTCAGGATGATTATAGTCGATGAATCGTACGTGATGAGGGTTTATTACCTTGTAGTTCAGTGACTTGAGCTGATTGTCTACAAGGGCTGCAAGCACCTGGGATCCGTTTTCGGTCGTTGGTGCGATATCCTTCAATGCCGTACCCATCGCTACGTTGCAGAAGGTGCCGGTGTTTTCACAGAAGATTCTTATTTCATCCATAACGGTAAATTTTAATGACCTATGACTGTTTGAGTACTTCTGCCAGGAACGGGCCTGTAACAGAATCAGGATTATTGGCCAGCTGCTCCGGAGTGCCCTGAGCGACGATCAGACCACCCTTGCGTCCACCTTCCGGTCCCATATCGAAGATATAATCCACGCTTTTGAGCACGTCGAGATTGTGTTCGATGATGATGACCGTATTGCCTTGTTCCACAAGCTGCTGAAGCACTCCGAGAAGTACCTTGATATCCTCTGAATGAAGACCGGTGGTCGGTTCATCCAAGATATAAAGTGTGTTGCCTGTTCCCTTGCGGGCGAGTTCTGCAGCGAGCTTCATTCTCTGGCTCTCTCCTCCTGAAAGGGTGACTGCAGATTGGCCCAGCCTGATATATCCCAGGCCTACATCGACCATCGCCTTCAGTTTCTGAGCGATGGATGGGATGTTTTCAAAGAATACGTATGCCTCGCTTATAGGCATTTCAAGTACATCGTTGATGTTCTTTCCCTTATATTTGACAGCAAGTGTGTCGTTCTTGTAGCGGTGTCCGCGACATTCGTTGCATACGACATTCACAGACGGAAGGAAATTCATCTCGATGACCTTTATTCCCGCTCCCTTGCACTCCTCGCAACGTCCGCCAGGTACATTGAAAGAGAATCTTCCTGCCTTGAAGCCGCGTACCTTCGCATCCGGTGTCGCTTCGAAAAGGGTGCGGATATCGTTGAACACACCTGTAAACGTAGCTGGGTTGCTTCGTGGGGTTCGGCCGATAGGACTCTGGTCGATTTCTATGAGCTTGTCGATATTCTCGATTCCTACGATTTCGTCATATGGAAGAGGCTGCAATTTAGCGTTATAGAACTTGTTCTTGAGGACAGGCATCAATGTCTCGTTTACAAGAGATGACTTGCCGCTTCCGCTGACGCCAGCAATTCCGATCAGCATGCCAAGAGGGAAGTCTATGTCCACATTCTTGAGATTGTTGCCCTGTGCTCCGCGTATTCCGAGACTCAGTCCATTGCCTACACGTCTGGTCTCAGGAATTTCTATTACCTTGTTTCCTGTCAGATAATCCAATGTGACAGAAGGACTTATTATCATCTTGTCTCTGTCAGGGAGATTGTCGGATCCACCTTCAGAAAGGGCAGAGAACGGCGCTGAAAAACAGATGTGTCCTCCTGCATCACCGGCTCCGGGACCGACATCGATCAGCCAGTCTGCAGCCATCATGGTTTCTGCATCATGTTCCACTACCATCACCGAATTGCCTTCATCGCGCAACTTCTTGAGCGATGCTATCAACTTGCGGTTGTCTCTCTGGTGAAGTCCGATGGAAGGTTCGTCGAGGATATATAATACGTTGACCAGTTTTGAACCGATCTGGGTGGCAAGTCGGATTCGCTGGCTCTCACCTCCCGATAATGAGGCTGTTGCACGGTCAAGGGAGAGATATTCGAGACCTACGTCCAGAAGGAAGCCGACCCTGTCCTTCAGTTCCTTGAGAATATCTCGTGCAATAGTGCTTTCGCGCTTTCCGAACACGTCGTCAAGGGAATGGAGCCATTGATGAAGTTCGCTTACCTCCATGGCAGCAACTTCAGATATTGTCTTTCCGTCAATGCGGAAATATGTGGTATCCTTGTTCAGGCGTGTGCCCTCGCATACAGGACATGTTATCTTTTCATTGATGTCGCTTACGATGCCGGAGAATGACACCATCTCGGATGATGTGCCTTCGCCGACCCTGAACAGTTCATCCGAACCATATACGATCAGCGAAACCACCTCTTCTGGCAGTTCCTCTATAGGGTCATAGAGTGAGAATGCGTATTTTCTTGATATGGAGCGTATTACATCGAACTTCTTTGTCTCTCGGATCTTTCCTAAAGGAACAATGCCACCATCAGCTATTGATATTGACGGATCAGGAATTATGGTGTCCATATCCACCTTCACAACTGTTCCCAGTCCTTTGCAATGAGGACAATAGCCCTGAGGTGAGTTGAATGAGAATGAATGTGGCGCCGGTTCGGCAAGTGATATGCCTGTATCAGGGCAGACGAGATGCTTTGAATAATGGCTCAGTCCGCCGGTCTCCATATCCATGACTGCGATAGAGCCTTTTCCGAAATTCAATGCAGAAATGACTGAACTTCTGATCCTCTTTTCGTCTTTTGCAGCAGGCTTCAACCTGTCGATGACAAGTTCGATGAAATGAGGTTTGTAACGGTCAAGCGACGTGACTTCATTGAGTTCGAAAAGTTCGCCGTCTATGCGTATCTGGGTGTAACCCCTCTTGCGCATCTGCTCCAGAAGTTCCTTGTAATGTCCCTTGCGTCCTTTTACCAGCGGAGAAAGCAGATAACACTTTCTGTCCTGGTAATTCTCCATGATCAGAGATACTATCTGCTCGTCAGTATAACGTACCATGGCCTTTCCTGTCTCAGGAGAGTATGCGGTTGAAGCACGTGCATAAAGCAGACGCAGGAAGTCATATATTTCCGTGATGGTGCCGACGGTCGAACGTGGGTTGTTTCCGGTGGTCTTCTGTTCGATGGCGATGATAGGGCTGAGACCTGTAATGGATTCTGCTTCAGGCTTCTCCAATATGCCCATGAAGTGCTTGGCATAGGTTGAGAGAGTATCCATATACCTCCTCTGGCCCTCTGCATATATAGTGTCGAAGGCAAGGGAGGATTTTCCGCTTCCGCTGAGTCCGGTGACCACGACGAACTTGCCACGAGGGATTGACAGGGTCGCTCCCTTGAGGTTATGGGCCTTCGCCCCTACAATTTCTATGAATCCTTTATTCATACGGTTCATTGAATGGCTGCAAAAAAGGATTTGTTGTCCTTTCCTGAGCGATCTCGCTCGAAGGACCGTGACCCGGAATCACCTTCACATCTCCGTCAAGAACCATCAGCTTCTCGAAGATTCCCTTCATCAGGGCGTCATAGTCTCCTCCAGGGTGATCAGTGCGACCGATGCTGCCTGCAAAAAGCGTGTCACCGCTGAACAGGACCTTCTCATTCTTTTCGAGATAACACACTCCTCCAGGGGTATGGCCTGGTGTTTCAAGTACATTGAAGCGGAGACTTCCTACTTCAATCATATCTTTTTCAGTGACCGGAATGAACCTGCTTGGAATAGAGGCGTCCGATATTTTCTTTATCATCGGGAATGTGTCAGGCAGCGGAAGGCCGTAGCACTTGCATACCTGCGGATTGGTGCTTTCTAAGGTAGACAGCTCATTCAGATGAGCATAAACAGGAATGCTGTATTCTTCAGCGAGTGCAGCCATGCCGTAGATGTGGTCGAAGTGTGCATGCGTGAGCATGATGCACACCGGCTGGAGGTCATGTTCGGAAATGAAGGACACAACCTTCAGGATTTCCTGTTCTGAGGCGCATCCGGGATCTACGATTGCGCAATATCTGTCGTCATCCCACACGATGCTGCAGCGTGTCTGGAAGGCGTTGAATGTGAAGTGCTCTATGTGTACCATTCAAAAAATCAGTTAAAACACACAAATTTACATTAAAAATTCGTATGTTTGCTAAGTTAATTAAGAAGAAACAATAAAATATCAACAATATGCATATTGCAATCGCAGGTAATATCGGCAGCGGAAAGACTACTCTTACAAAGATGCTTGCCGCCCATTACGGATGGACTCCGAAGTTCGAGTCTGTAGATTATAACCCATATCTTGCAGACTTCTATGAGGATATGGAAAGATGGTCATTCAACCTTCAGGTCTACTTCCTTAACAAGCGTTTCAAGGATGTGGTTGATATCTCAAAAGAAGATAATGTCATCATCCAGGACCGTACAATCTATGAAGATGCGCGTATCTTTGCTCCGAATCTTCATGGAATGGGCCTTATGAGCACAAGAGACTTCGAGAACTATTCGGACCTCTTCGATCTCATGATGTCGCTGGTGAATCCGCCTGATCTTCTTATCTATCTCAAGAGTTCGATCCCTAACCTCATCGGTCAGATCCAGAAGCGTGGCCGTGAGTACGAGAAGAGCATCCGTATCGACTATATCACAGGCTTGAACGAGCGTTACGAGAACTGGATCAAGGACTACGAGCATAACCTCCTTGTCCTTGACGTGGACCGTATCAAGTTCGAGAACCGTCCTGAGGATTTCCAGGAAGTGATAGACAAGATCGATGCACAGCTCTACGGACTTTTCAAGAACGAATAAACCAAACCGTGTAGCTCCACAGGAGCAATAAGACCAAACCTTATTATTATTATGAAAGAAAGACTTACAATCATCGACTTTGTCGAGAAGTATGTTGCCAAGTACTCCAAGAATCCTTTTCTCTGGGAGAAGAATCTTGATTCAGGAGTCTGGGAGCCGACATCATACGAAGATACATTGGCCAAGGCAAAGCGTATCGCAGCCGGCCTCATGGCTCTCGGCGTACAGAAAGGCGAGAAGATTTCGTACCTCAGCGAGGGACGCGACCTCTGGGTGATCGGAGAGCTTGGTGTTCTCTATGCAGGTGCTGTAAACGTGCCGCTCTCAATCAAGCTGGGTGAGACAAACGACCTTGTTTTCCGAGTAAAACATTCGGATTCGAAGTATATCATCACTTCAAAGTTCCAGCTTCATAAGGTGAGAGCCATTCTTCCTGAATGTCCCATGGTGGAGAAGGTCATCATCTTTGATGAGGTGAATGACAAGCAGGAGAATGAGATCTATCTTGATGAAGTCATCGCCATGGGTGATGAGTTCCTTGCGAAGAACGAGGAACAGTTCATCAAGAGATATGAATCGATCGGTCCGGATGACTATGCAAATATCAGCTATACATCAGGAACCACAGCTGATCCTAAGGGAATCCTTCTCACTCATCGCAACTATACTGCAAACGTGGAGCAGGCTCACTCCGTAATCGGAGTTGAGGAGACAGACAGGATGCTCATCATCCTTCCGCTTGACCACTGCTTCGCACATGTGGCGGGATTCTATACCATGATGTCATATGGAGCATCGTTCGGAACAGTTCCTTCAGGAAAATCAGGAAAGGAGGCGCTTCGTAACATCTCTCCAAGCATCCAGGAACTCAAGCCTCACGTGATGCTTTCTGTTCCTACTCTTGCAAAGAACTTCAAGAAGAGCATCGAGACTTCTATAGCCAAGAAGGGTCCGGTTGTGGAGAAGCTCTACAATTTCGCTCTCAAGAATGCGATCGCTTACAATAAGGAAGGTTACAACAAGGGTACGGAATTCGTGGATATCTTCCGCAAGCCGCTTATGCTTCTTTTCGACAAGATCATCTTCAAGGCAGTACGCCAGGGTCTTGGAGGAAACATGAAGTTCTTCGTGGGCGGTGGTGCTCTCCTTGATATCGATCTTCAGAGATATTACTATGCTATCGGTATTCCGATGTATCAGGGTTATGGTCTCTCTGAGGCTACTCCGATCATCTCTGCAAACTCTCCTGCAAAGCATATCTTCGGTTCATCAGGAAAGATTGTTTCTCCGATGGAGATCAAGATTCTTGATGCTGACGGAGTAGAGCAGCCTTATGGTTCAAAGGGTGAGATCTGCATCAAGGGTGAGAATGTGATGGCAGGTTACTGGAAGAATCCTAAGTCTACAGCTGACACAATCGTTGACGGATGGCTCCATACAGGTGATATGGGTTACATGCGTGACGCGGAGATGCTTTATGTCGTAGGACGATTCAAGTCTCTCCTCATTGCGGCTGACGGTGAGAAGTATTCACCGGAGGGAATCGAGGAGAACCTCGTTGAAAGCTCTAAGTATATTGATGGAGCGCTCCTCCACAACAGCCAGGATCCATATACAATCGCTCTCATCACTCCTAACAAGGAGGCTCTCAAGGCTTATGCAAAGGAGCTTGGACTCGATCCTGCAACTGAAGAAGCCAAGGTGAAGATGCTTGAACTTCTCCAGGATGAGGTGAACATGTATCGCAAGGGAGGCCGCCATTATGGTGAGTTCCCTGAAAGATGGCTCCCTGCAGCAGTGTGCGTGCTCCCTGAGCCGTGGACAGAGCAGAATCATTTCCTCAACAGCTCGATGAAGGTTGTCCGTGGCAGGGTAGAGGAGGCTTACAAGGCAAATATGGAGTTTGCTTATACTCCGGAAGGAAAGAACATAGTGAACGAGATGAATCTTGCATCATTATAAGATTTGAAATGAGACCGGCTTTTCAGACCGGTCTCATTTTTATTGAAATATATACGTATGACTCGACTTTTAGCATTTTGCTTAGTTGCTAAAAGTCGATTTTTTCATCGTTAATACAATGTTTTATTTCGAATAATTGTATATTTGTCGAATCGAATGGAAAAAAGAAATAAATGGAATTTTACAATATCACTCTCCCCATGTTCCGTTCAAGGTTTCCTGATTCGGAATATATCTCCCTCAATGACGATTTCTTTGTCATGGATGTGAGGTTCAAGGATATGAACAATCCCCTTATGCATCCATGCCGTTTTGACGGTTTCATGATGATCTACTGCATCAGTGGTCATGTGCGCATGAGTGTAAATCTCAATGAGTTTGATTTCAAGGCTGGCTCAATCTTCCTTAATGTACCTGGTAATCTTCTCAAGTTGTCGGAATATGTCAACAGTGAAAAGGAAGACCAGCGCTATATTGTGGTGGTAATGACGAAAGAGTTCGTCACAGGACTCAGGATGGACATCAACAAAGTGTTCAACGACTGCCTGTCCATGCTGGGAAATCCGAGCATAGAACTTACTGAAGAACAGCAGAAACTGGTACGTAATCATATATCTCTCATGTGTGATGTCGTGAAGACTGACGTCATCAACAGCAGGGAGGCGATCAACTCGATACTTCTTTCTCTCTTTTATCTGGTGACAGGAATCGGATCACAGAGAATCAGGAATATAGGTGATGAAGTGAAGAAATCTTCAAGCAGAAGCAAGGTGATATTCGAGCAGTTCATCAAGCTGGTGGCGGAATATCATCTAAAGGAACGTAATGTCGGATTCTATGCTGACAAATTATGTCTTACACCTAAGTATCTTTCCAAGCTTATAAAGACCGCTACTGGAAGGTCTGCTCCTGACTGGATCGATGCTTATGTGATACTGGAGGCGAAGAATCTTCTCAAATATTCCAATGTCACAATCAAGGAAGTCGTCTACAGACTGAACTTTCCTAACCAGTCAGTGTTCTATAAGTTCTTCAAGGCCCGCACCGGAATGACCCCGAGCGAGTATAGGAATTCATGATGCCCGTCTTAGGATGCTTTCTTTCGGATAGTAATATTAAAAACCCTATTTGGTGTCAGATATTTTACGTTGTCCGGATGTTTTGTTAAAATTTTTGCAAAATATTTTGATTTTGATATTAAATCATTACCTTTGTGGCAGACATCAGAAATTTTTTTCGTGTCTATTTGTTAAGTTCGTTTTATATACGGCAGGGTTCCTTGGGGAGGGAACCCTGCTAATTTTTATCAGCATGTTCAACTTTATGTCAATTCGCAGCTTCTTTGGTGTCGGGTATGGATTTTTTTTGTAACTTAGGCCCGATTTTGACGAACCAATAATTATTAACATAAAAACTCTAGACAATGAACAAGAACAAGATCAATTGGGTAGCGGTGCTTACCATGATGTTCCTTTTCGGAATGATCTCTTTCGTAACTAACCTTGCTGCCCCTATCGGCACAATCTGGAAGCAGGCTCCTGGTATCGAGGGCTCTAACTTCTGGGGAATGATGGGTAACATGATGAACTTCCTTGCATACCTCTTCATGGGTCTCCCTGCAGGTCGTCTCATCACAAAGTTCGGATATAAGAAGTCAACTCTTCTTGGTGTAGGTATCGGTTTCTTCGGTGTCCTCATCCAGTTCCTTTCAGGTAAGATCGGTGTTGGTGCAACTCTTGCCGGCCTTCCTGCAAACTTCTTCGTTTATCTCCTTGGAGCATTCGTTTGCGGATTCTCAGTTTGTATCCTCAACACAGTGGTTAACCCTATGCTCAACCTCCTTGGTGGCGGTGGTAACAGAGGTAACCAGCTCGTTCAGATCGGTGGAACTTTCAACTCTCTCATGGGTACAATCACCCCTATGCTCGTAGGTGCCCTTATCGGAACAGTTACAGCGCAGACTCAGATCGCTGACGTGAACACAGTTCTCTTCATCGCTCTTGGTGTATTTGCAGCTACATTCGTAGTTCTTACATTTGTTCCTTTCGTAGAGCCTGAGCAGCAGGCTGCTACTGACCTTAAGGTGAAAGAGCTCTTCAACTATCGTCATCTCGTGTTCGGTGTTATCGCCATCTTCATCTATGTAGGTGTTGAGGTAGGTATCCCTGGTACACTCAATTTCTACCTTACTGATACTCTCGGAACAGCAAATGCAGCTGTAGTTGCAGGTTTCGTGGCTGGTACTTACTGGTTCCTCATGCTCGTAGGCCGTTTCGTATCAAGCTT
>JAFZGK010000007.1 GCA_017555445.1 Bacteroidales bacterium | reverse complement strand
CTCTTTTTTATTTCTTTGCTGTATATTGCGAAATAATGACTCCGAATGTTGATATTGCTATTCCAGCCCATTGACGTGCGGAAAGAAGATCGCGGCCTACCAGCCATCCTATTATAGCTGCTACTACCGGAATCATGGCAGAGAAGAAGCTTGACTTGGCTATTCCAAGTGTCTTGATGCTGCTTACCCATAGCGAAAATGCCAGACTTGAACAGAGTGCTGTCAGACATATCAGCGGATGCCATACATCTGAAGATAAATAAACTTCAGGATCAAATTCGCTCAGACCCTTCCAGAGGAACAAGGGGAGCAGATAGACCGCTCCTATCAGGAACTGATACATCACAATTATCTGACTGGAATAGGTCTTGACAAGACTTTTGGTAATGCTGGAGTGTCCGACTGTAGATAATACAGCTATCAGCAGCAATACTATGCCCCAGATATAATGTTTTCCTGCAGCCCCCTTGGTTATTGCGACCATGAGAATGCCCGCAAGTGTGATTATTATTCCGCAGATGTTTACAGCATTTATCTTTTCCTTGAAGAAGAGGACTCCGGCTCCGATTGAAAAAATCGGAATAGTAGCGATTACTACAGCGCTGATAGTAGGGGATTCGGTAAGCTTGATTCCGAATGTCTCACAGATGAAATAGACGAAAGGTTCACAGAAGGCCATAATCATGAACTTCGGCAGATCCTCTCTACGGATTCTCTTTATGTGTCCTGATGCAGTATTGAACAGGAACATTATAACTCCGGCAAGAAGAATCCTGACAAAGATGAAATAGAATATGGAAACTCCCTGCCCCAGTATCCTGTCTGTCCATATGAAGGACATTCCCCATAGGGTGATAGCTACTGAGGCTGCGATATAAGCAAGAATTTTCGTCTGTTTGGATCTTGTTGACATGAAGTGAAAGTAAGTTTGTCCTTAATTCAGCTTACCATCTTTCAGTACTGCATTGCCATTTACAAAGACTGTATCGATCCATCCTTTGAGCGTCACCCCGTCATATGGTGTCCAGCCACATCTTCCATGCTGATCATCATTTCTGACAGTGAACTCCTTATCCTTGTCGAAGATGACGATATCTGCAGCATATCCCTCCTGGATCTTGCCTCTCTTCAGTCCGTAGATATCAGCTGCATTCTCTGAGAAGACAGCTGCAATGCGTGTAAGTGGGATATCTTCCTGCTGAGCTACAGTAACAAGTACCGGAAGACTCTGTTGGATGGAAGGAAGTCCCGAAGGAGCTTTTGCGTATTTTGCATCCTTTTCAGAAAGCAGATGCGGAGCATGATCCGAGCCGATCGTGTCCACCAGACCCTCTGCAAGGGCTTTTCTCAATGCCGCCCTGTCATCAGGAGTCTTGATGGAAGGATTGCATTTCACCTTGCTGCCTAGTCTTGAGTAATCTTCATTGCTGAACCATAAGTAGTTACATGATGTTTCGGCAACGATATCAGGATTGCTTAATTTGGCTGCGCGTACCATTTCCATCTCCTCTTTTGTAGAAATATGGCAGAGTACCAGTCTTGTCCCGTGCTTTATGGCTTTTTCAAGAGCAATGATGCTTGATTTTATGCAGGCCCTTCTGCTTCTGATGTTTTCATGTTCCTCGAATGGAATGTCATCTCCATATGTGTCAGCCGCCTTCTGGAGATTCTCTTTGATGGTAGCTTCATCTTCGCAATGAACGAGTAACGGTTTTCCCTTTATGGCAAACAGTCTGTCAAGTGTGTTGTTCTCATCTACAAGCATGTTGCCTGTAGATGAACCCATGAAAACCTTGATGCCAGCAACATCTGATGGAGTCAGATCATTTTCGGTATCACCATCATTTATAAGTGTGCAGATGTCCTCAGCATTGCTGTTTGTTGCTCCAATGTGGAATCCTATATTCACAACAGCACGGCCTTCGGCTGCAGTTATCTTGTTCTTGAGAGCCTCTGCTGTTACTGTAGCAGGACTGGTGTTAGGCATGTCGAAAACGGTAGTGACGCCGCCAGCAGCAGCTGCACGGGATTCTGTCACCATATCTGCCTTGTGAGTCAGGCCTGGCTCGCGGAAATGAGCATGAGCATCGATTCCGCCTGCCATCAGCCATTTTCCTTCCAGATCTATCACTTCAGCGTCAGGATTCTGCTGTGCCTTCCATATCCTGAAGTTGTAGTCCTCTGCATCAGAATAAATGACTTCAGAAATAAAGCCATTTTCCACGATTACAGTTCCTGCAGCTTCCTTCTCTGCTGTAACTATAGTTGCGTTATGAAGAATTATCATTATTTTCTTGGGCTTATCTTTCTCATTTTCAGCTTCATGACTCCCCAGAATGCTTCTCCGAAGATTCCGCTGCTCATTTTTGACGTACCTTCTGTCCTGTCAACGAAGATTACAGGAACTTCCTTGATCTTGAAACCAAGCTTATATGTCGAATACTTCATTTCAATCTGGAAGCCATATCCCTTCATCTGTACCTTATCAAGGTCTATGGTTTCAAGTACCTTGCGTCTGTAGCATTTATATCCGGCTGTTGTATCATATACCTTCATGCCGAGCACAGTACGTACATACACTGATGCATAATAAGACATTATGACTCTTCCGATAGGCCAGTTTACAACGCTGATGCCCTTGCAATAGCGTGAACCGATTGAAAGGTCAGCACCACCTGAGCTGCATGCTTCGTACAATTTGTTAAGGTCTGCAGGGTTATGGGAGAAGTCTGCATCCATTTCAAAAATGTAGTCATAACCATGCTCCAATGCCCATTTGAAGCCGGTGATATATGCTGTTCCAAGACCGAGCTTGCCTTTTCTCTCTATCATGAAAAGTCTGTCGGTGAATTCCTTCTGAAGTGTTCTTACTATATCCGCAGTGCCATCGGGAGAACCGTCCTCGATCACGAGGATGTTATAATCTCCCTCAAGACCCATCACAGCACGAATGATCTTCTCGATGTTCTCCTTTTCGTTGTATGTAGGAATTATGATTACCTTTTTCTCCATATATTATTTGTTGTCAATTGTCTTCAACATTTCAGCAACAGCTGCTTCAAGCTGTTTGTCTTCACCTCTGAGAACTGATGCAGGGTCGTTATATACAAGAATATCCGGCTCGATCTGCATGTTTTCGAGATATCTTCCTTCCTCTACAGCAATTGCGCCAACCTGAGGGATTCCGAATACGAGTGTCGGGTCGATCTGAGTCTCCCACCATACGGCAGTCATTGTGCCAGGAACTGGTGCACCGATAAGTTTTCCGATACCAAGGGCTTTGTATACATAAGGAAAGCCACATGCATCTGAATAGTTGTCCTCGCCGATGAGTACACATGAAGGTTTTGTCCATTTATTATAAGGTTCTGTGCCTATGTACTGTCCGCGTGGCTCAAATCTGATGTATCCTGTACCGTCAAGAAGGGTCGCAAGATCATCGTGAAGCCAACCGCCACCATTGTGTCTTGTATCTACGATGACAGCTTCACATGTCCTGTATTTTCCAAGAAGGTCAGAATATACTCTTCTGAAGCTTTCAGAATCCATTCCTTCAACATGTACATATCCGATCCTGCCGCCCGACAGATTCTTTACCATTTCTGCCCTCTGTTCCACCCATCTCTTGTAGAGCTGAGCAGACATTGATGATGCCGGCTCGACATATATATCGACAGCCTTCTTTCCTCCCTTGCTGACAGATATGATCATCTTCTTGCCTGACTTCTGCTTGAGAAGGTCGAACCAGTCCATACCTGCTGTGATTTTCACTCCGTCAATAGCCTCGATGATGTCTCCTGCCTTGATTTCCGGATCCTGGATATAGAGTGTTCCGCCCTTTACGACTTCCTTGATCTTAAGGCCGTCACCTGCATAATCGAGATCATAGAGGACTCCGAGGTCTCCCATGCTCAGGCCTGAACGATACTGGTAGCGGGCACCTGTGTGAGAACCGTTGAGCTCACCGAGCATCTCAGAAAGCATTTCCTGGAAATCGAAGTTATTGTCGATGTGAGGAAGGAACTTCTCATATGATTTTCTGTAACCTTCCCAGTCAATACCATGAATGTCAGCAACATAGAACTTTTCATTTACCTGTTTCCATGCGTGGTTGAATATGTATTCTCTTTCTTCTGCTGCCTTATGCTCGAATTCTCCACTGAAAGAGATTGTCTCTCTGCTGCCGTTTGCTGTAGACATCTTTGAAATGCCGCTGCCTGAAAGAAGGTATACGCTCTTGTCATCCGGTCCAGGATAGATGGATCCGGAAACTCCTTTGGAAATGACTTTTACGCTTCCTGTTTCGATGTCAAGCATGCAAAGATCCATTCCGCTTTCAAGTCTTACTGTATAATAGAGCTTCTTTCCATCAGCTGTGAGATAATGGTCTCCCAATCTTCCGGAAGTTCTGGTAAGTCTTACGATTCTGTCCTTTCTGTCGTCAAGCTGGAGAACAAGTTCCTCAGTCTTCTTTTCAGCCTTTACGCTGTCCTTCTTCTCTTCCTTCTTTTCCTTGTCGTTCTTCATCATCTGAGCAATCTCGCGATCTTCCTTGTCTCTCAAGAACTCGAGGTATCTCTTGCCGTCGAAGAACATGATGTAGATGTCATCCTCGGCACCCCAGCTGCCATGACTGCGGTAGCCGGCCTTGTCAGATGCCCATGTCATCGCCTTTCCGCCAAGGGCCCACTTGAAGTTGCTGTCTGTATATCCGCTTTCAGTAAGGTCTGTAATCTCGCCGGTCTCCACATTGATCAATGCTACATCTTCGTTGTTCCAGCCGCCTCCAGCCTGATAGTTGCAGAGGATGAATCGGCTGTCAGGACTCCACTGGAAGTTCTGGTCACCGTCTGAATATGAGTAATTTACACTCTTGTCGAGAAGAATCTTCTCCTTTCCGCTCTTGAGATCCATCACTGCTACAGCTGTTCTGTCCTTGAGATATGCGATAGACTTTCCGTCAGGTGATACCTCCATCTGGAAGCATGTCTCGCCTGGCTTGGTCACAAGCTTCTCCTCCATTTTCACTGCATATGTGAATCCCTTGTCGTTCTTGTCTGTAAGTGAAGTCGACCAGATGCCCCAGTGACCGTTACGCTCAGAAGCATAGTAGAGGGTCCTTCCATCCTTTGAAAAGCTTACGCCTCTTTCCTGCTCTGCTGTATTGGTAATTCTTTTAGTAGTCCTATGATCTGCAGAAGTTACGAACACATCGCCTCTAAGTACTATCGCGATTTCCTTTCCGTCAGGGGAAACTGCAAGCGAAGTCGCACCTGAAGTGAGTGTCTGCTCCACTACAGGTCTTTGTGTCTGATCTGTGACAATGCTGATGCTGACTTTTTCCGGCTGCTTTCCAGACGCCATTCTGTAAAGTTCTCCGTCATATGAGAATGTCATTGTGCCGTTGTCAGCTACAGAAAGATGTCTTACCGGATTTCCCTTGAAGAATGTAAGCTGCTCGCTCTTTTCTGGGGAATTCAGGCTGCTCTTATAAATATTTATTGTGCCGTCAGACTCGCTGAGATAATAGAATGTGTTTCCATCAGCGGCGAACACAGGATTTCTGTCTTCTCCCTTGAAACTTGAGAGCTTTGTGAAGCTGCCCTGGCCGTTGATGCTGAGTGTCTGCTCTCCTGCAGCTGGTCTATAAGCCCAGATGTCACGTGTCACTGAAGATGTGTGATGTTTTCTGAGAGGATCCTCATATCCTTTCCAGTCCTCATAGATGACAGTACCCTCATCATTCACGCTGAGGGCAGAGATAGGAAGTGAAGTCACCTGTGTCGGTCTTCCGCCATCCATGCCGATGACATACAGCTGAGCATTGCCAGGAAAATCTCCATAAGCAGCATCCTGCTGGATGTTGGCTGTATAGAGGATTCGTCCATCCTTCAGAACTGCAAGAGGAGTCTCATTTGCCACGTGTGTGGTAAGTCTTGTCGGAGCACCGCCTTTTTCGGATACCTTATATATATCTTTACCTTTCTCCCTATATGACGCGAAAATGATCTCCTTTCCGTCTGCAGTCCACATAGGGTCTGTGTCATACGCAGTGTTTGTAGTTATCTGTTTTGCTTCACCACCTGCTGTCGGCACAACATAGATATCGCCCTTGTAATTGAACACTATCTTTGTTCCGTCCGGTGAAATGTCGTTTCTGCGGAGCCATAATGGAGAATCCTGGGCCATTATGGTGCCAGAAATCATCATGAGTGATGATAAGATCAGGAAAAATCGCTTCATATAAGTGTCGTTTTACTGTTACTCTATTATAATATGGTATAACATGCAAATATACTAAAATATGCCCTTTCCGGCAAATGAAAAACTTTAATGTAGCTAATTTGTTGAATATCAGCCTGTGGTGCATTGAGTGGCATAAATTACCTGTAAAGAGGTTTAAAATTGTCACAAAAATATTTGGAAGTTTGGAAATAAGTCGTACCTTTGCACTCCCATTTGAAAAACGGGCAGCTAGAAGGCTGAGAGTTCTTATAAAGACTGACGCAGAAACGAAAAAATGAAAAATTTTTGCAAAAAGATTTGGAAGTTTGAAAATAATGCGTACCTTTGCAGCCCCGTTCGAAAAACGGGCAACGACAAGTTCATTGAAAAGACTGAAAACTGTACAAGAAGCAAGTACCGAGAAATACAATTTATCGAGAAGCGT
>JAFZGK010000006.1 GCA_017555445.1 Bacteroidales bacterium | reverse complement strand
ATGAATTCTTTTCATATCAGTATCCTTTATCGGGTTCAACTTCATTTGTGAAGCACCCGACAGGGGCGGCTGAGGATAAGAGACAAGAAAATCCGCCGGAATACTACCACAGCGTGCGTGGAGATTCTGACGGATTATGCAATATGCGGTTCTTGACTATAGGCTCACCGCAACATAGCTTTGCGAAACAAATGCGAGTGGAACCTGATAGATACGCAACCAGCTCAATCTCTTGCTTATATGCTTGATTCTGTCTAATTTTACACACAAAAATTTGAATTCATGTCTAAGCCTAATACAAGAGAAAAATCGATTTTCAGAGTAACCTGGATAGGAAGCATAGTAAACTTCCTCCTTTTGGTATTAAAATTCATCTCCGGTATCGTAGGACATAGCTCGGCTATGGTTGCAGACGCAGTACATTCTCTGTCGGATTTCATCACAGACATTATCGTAATCGTATTTGTAAAGATCTCAGGAAAGCCAGAAGACGAGGATCACAAATACGGACATGGCAAGTACGAAACTCTTGCAACTGCATTAATTGGCATCGCCCTATTTGCTGTCGGCATTGGTCTACTTGTAAATGGAGCCACCAAAGTTTCTGAAGTCATCAATGGAGCCGTCCTTCCTGCACCAAGTATGATTGCATTAGTAGTCGCCGCCGTATCTATCATAGCTAAAGAGATACTATACAGATACACTGTGCACGTTGGACAGAATCTCAACTCTCAAGCAGTCATTGCAAACGCATGGCATCATAGAAGCGACGCATTTTCATCAATCGGAACCCTGGTGGGTATTGGCGGTGCGATTTTCCTCGGAGAAAGATGGAGAATCCTTGACCCTATTGCAGCAATTGTTGTCAGCGCCTTTATCATCAAGGTAGCCATTGATCTTATTAAGCCTTGCGTTGACGAACTTCTTGAACGTTCATTGCCAACAGAAACTGAGAAACAAATTCTTGGCATTATAGCTTCATTTCCTGAAGTCAGTTCACCACATCACCTCCGTACACGCCGCATAGGCAACCACATTGCAATAGAGGTTCACCTACGAATGAACGGACAGACAACATTAGAAAATGCTCATGCAATAGCAACTGCTGTTGAGAAACGACTAAAGGAAGAATTTGGTGCTGACACCCACATTGGCATTCATATGGAGCCGGTCAAATAAATGGCAGAACATTCAGATTTTTGTAACTAACACACTTATGAACCCAAAAGAGAAAAGAATTATGTGGACATCAATATTGGCACCCATACTAATCGTCATGGGGGTAGCTCTTCTATCGCTCGGTTCCATTCCAATAAAGAACACAATTGAGGATAATACGCTTACTGTGAGCTTTGTCATTGGCAAGAAGGTAATCGATGTTACAGATGCCAAGTTCCTTCCGGTCCCTGACGATGTCGACAAGAACCTCATCAGAACGAACGGCACAAGTGTCGGCAAGAAGAAATCCGGTCATTTCAAGAACACCAAGACCAAGAACAAGTATATCTTCTACCTGATAGGAAATGGCGAAAGAGTATATTTCGAGATTGGTGACAAGAAGTACTTGGTAGATAACATCAACAGATAATCCCACTATGACTAAAAAGGAACAGATGCTCTCTGGGATAGTTACAGCAGCCGAAAAGGTTCAATCAGCAATAGACAAGTTCTTTACTGACAACAATCTTAGCGTGACTGATATTGAAGCAATGCTAAATGAGCATATGAGGACTCCTTATAAACATTCGCAGGAACACAAATAGAGCCTTGATTAGGGACATAATCAAGGCTCATAGTCATTTTGATGGGGTATTACTATCTGATAATCCACTCACCTATATTTCTAGTCTCCTTATTAAAGTTGACTCCTACTTTGATGATGTCTCTGTCATCGCATGCGAAAGGAAGGGCATAATCCTTTGACTCTATCTGGTCTATTGCCTCCTGTGCAGATCCATCATATTTAAATTCCATCACATAGATATACCTGTCGGTCTTGATCAACAGGTCAATTCGTCCTGCACTAGTACGATATTCTGCATCTACTACATAGACGGACATAAGCTTGAGAGTCAAGTAAACCACATTCTGATAGTGATTTTCAACATTTCTGACCAGGTCGTATGGATAATCTGCAAAGAGACTCTTCATATTGATCATAAAATCTTCAGTCCTTCCATTATTCAGAGCCTGAACTGCTCTTGAAACGAAGAAGTTTGACTGATCGTTCTTAACACTGGTATAGAACGGAAGAAGGAAGAGAAGGAATCCCCTTTCAACCTCCTTATTGGGAAATCCTAACGTAACCAGATCAAACACCTTGTCATAGTCTTTGAAGGTAAGATATCCACTCTGGTATATAGTAGCTATCGGGCTATCAGGGTCAATACCATTCAGAATATCCTTGCTAGTCATATAGCCATCAATCTTATCCAATGGAAAATTTGACTTCTTGAGCAATTCGACAAGATAGGTAGGAGTGCCTGTCTCAAACCAATAGTTACCGTATTTATTCTTATAGAAAGTATTAAGAATACTGAAAGGGTTATACATTCCAGGAGCATCTTCTGAAAAGTGATATCCATCATAGTCTGCTCTTAGCCTAGCACAGGCCTCATCATATGTCTGACCATTATTTTGAGCTAACACCTTTATACTCGCATCGAAATAGCTTAAGAGCTCATTATGCGAGATACCGCATATATCGTAATACTGAGTATCCATCGAAAGGTCATTGAGATTATTCAGGTCGCTAAAAACACTTACCTTTCCAAATTTGGTAACACCTGTGAGGAATCCGAAATGAATCTGACCGTCGCAACTTTTCATGACACCATAGAATGCCTTGAGGATATCACGATATGTATTCTGAAGATCACTATTGCCCATTGTCTGAAGGAGTGGCTTATCATATTCATCAACAAGAACAACAACCTTTTTTGCTGTCTTGTCCGCAATAGTCATGATAAGGTTATAGAATCTTCCATCAAGACTCTTATCAACAGCCACTGTGTCATACTGTAGTTCATATCGTTCAAGTTGTCTTCCGATCAAATCATATAGATCATCAATCGAATCGAACTTCTTTGCATTCAGATCAAAATGAAGGATTGGATACTCCTTCCATTCTGTCTCAAGCTCTGCCATAGCCAGCCCTTCAAACAGATGTTTTTGTCCTTTGAAATACGACTCAAGCGTCGACACAAGAAGACTCTTACCGAATCTCCTCGGACGACTGAGAAAATAATATTTACCTGTGGAAACCAAACGATAAATCAAATGAGTCTTATCCACATAAACATATTCACTCTGGCGCAAATCTGCAAAATTCTGTACTCCAATAGGATACTTCATAATGAGTCACTTTTATTTAATTTACAAATATAACATTTATCTCGCTAGAATATATCAGAGGGGCAGACTTTTCTTCAGAATTCGTGAAAAGCCTACCCAATCTTACGACTACCTGGTCATGAAGATCTTTGCGACCATTCCCCTCTCACCTTCTGTCCTAGTTCCCTCGAACAGTGGAAGGAAGGTCAGCTCCATCGCCTCAAGCGGGCTCCAGCCGTCTGCGACGAGTCTAGCTGCAGAGAGTGTCTCACGTGTCGAGATCGTACATGATATCTCCTGTTTGCCATAGAGATTCCTGATTGTCAGGGCTACATTGGCGATGTTCTCCGCATCAGCAGGCGTGATTCCGCATCTCTTGGTCAGCACCTGAACCTCACTGTCAAGAGGCATGTAGTCAAGCTCAAGTGGGAAGAACCTTCCTACAAGTGCTCTGTCAAGACTCATCGTTCCTGTATACTCTGCACCTACGTTGGCCGTCGCCACGAACACGCAGTCGGGATGTACCGGAATCGAACGAAGCTCGTCCCCTCCTGCCATCTCCACCGGAAGCATCCTTCGTGAGTCAAGACACGGGAAGAGGATATTGTTGGTCGTAACTGGTGCTCTTGAGAGCTCATCAAGGAGAATTACTCCTGGCTTCTGGATGTCCTGCGTGAACTTCGCGTAGTCGAATACCGACTCACCGCCCTTCTGGAGTCTGTGAACTCCGAGCAGTCCCGATACCGGATCGTACATCGAACCCATGTCGTATACATTGCACTCGAGTCCGAGCTTCCTGCAGGCGAGCAGTACCAGCTCTGTCTTACCTGTACCTGATGGGCCAACCATCATCGTGTTGACCTTTGACTTGATGTTCCTCACAAGAAGGTACCAGTCCTTGTCAGCGATGTGGAATCCCTCGTCCTCGATTGTCGGAGCGTTCATCTTCCTGTCCGCTTTAAGCTGTGAGAGCATCGATCCTGGAACGGTCGCGTTTCCGCTCTCGGTAAAGAGTGTCGATTCTCCTGAGAGTACCGGTCTTGCCTTGTCCTCAAGGTCCGCCTTGTAGCTGTCATACGCCTCGTTCATGCCTGCCGAAGGCATGTGTGACTGTGAGTGGTAGTCACCAAGGTTTAGCCCTATCGGGTAGATGGCTCCTGCCGAATAGAATGTTGTCGAGTGAAGGGAGCGGAGCTCCAGGCTCTCGCTGCAGAAGACCGTACCCAGCGGGTAGTCCTCTCTCATCCTTGAGTCCGCCTGCACATTGAGCGATTCGTCGATGTGTCTTCCTGAAGGTTCCTTCTGTCCTGGAAGCGGCCTGAGTCTCTGTCTGCCACCAACCTTAACTGTCTTGAAGAAGTAGTAATTCTGTGCCATGTCTGTATGGTTTTAATTGTTGAACTTTCTCTAT
>JAFZGK010000033.1 GCA_017555445.1 Bacteroidales bacterium | reverse complement strand
TTGACTGAAATCTGATGTATTCCAGAGTAAGATCTGGTTTTGTTAGGTCTCTCATAAAAAACAAAAAGTGAAATATCGCGCAAATGTATGCGCATATTCCACTTTTGTCAATGTGTTTTTACCGAACAGTTACAAGGGGAGTGACCACGTAAATCGTGATTTAGTATATTGCTAATCAAATATTTACGTGGTCATTTTTAAGCAAAAAGTATTTAAACTTTTAGAAAAAATCAAAATTTTTGCATTGTCAAGATAATCTTAACGCATATGAATCATCTTCGATCCAGCAACCGAATTCAGCCTGGCTTTGATCGTCCGTGAAGTTTCCTTCGCAGTCAATCCATCCCCATGATTCTCCATTGTAAACCTTTACCCAACCTTCACTCGGTATAATGATATCATCGAATTTCGGTTCGACGAATATTCCTCGGTCGTCCAAAAGTCCCCATTTGTCTCCCTTTCTGAGGCCAAGAGCAAAGACCTCGTTCTGATGCGTCTGGGTTGTGATTTCATCCATGATGGTATCAACCAGAATGACACCGTCGGCATCTACGATTCCCACTCCCTCAAAGCAGCCCTCAATCTTGTAGAATCTGGTATTGGGGATTCTTTCCACATTACGGCACTCATCTATACGTAGAGTACTGTCAGGAAACACCTCCTTCTTAATCTTCTTCAAAGAGTTCTTATCCAGTCTATGACCGCCTTTGTCATCGACAAGAATAGTATATCCAAGTTCCTGACACAGAGCCATATTGGCAAGAATTCCTTCCGGTCCGATAAGATCATCATGTATCGAGAATGCCGCATAGTTGCGATAGTGGGAAACCCTCATCATCTTCCCCTTCCTTCCGTCTGTCTCAAAGGCCTTGCAGACTTCCTCATTGAGTTCATACTGCTGCACGCCATCCTGCCTAGGGACGAAATACTCCTTGACTCCAAAGCCAATCTTCCTGCGGATATCATCGGCGATGTGGCAGGCTGGATTACATAGTATTCTTCTGCATCCTGGAGCCGTTGAGAGGTCAGCGAACATGACATATAATCCACCAAGCGATGTTCCCATCAGGACACGAGGATCAAGTTTCTTAACCGCAGCATCGATGATGGCCACGGACTCCTTCAGATTCTCATTCACTTCCAGCGCATGCCACTTATACTGGGGCAGAATCTTGGAGATCGTCTTGATGGCGCTGGTGTTGGCACCGCTACCAAGACCATGGATGTAAATCGCGTTCATCTCTACCATCTTGGCTCGTATTTACTGCAAGACTGCATTGGGTACATGTTGCACATATTATATGTGCCTCCCATGCACTTACCGGTTTCATGGGTATCGATTTCCACCCAAGAGCAGAAAGCGTTAGGGATAGCGCTGCCGGTCCATCGACGGCAGGTTGCGCAGTTGCGCATTGTTGTTGGGATACTTGTCTTACTCATATAGTATATCTATTAGATTGATTATCAGATTGCTAATATCGGCTTGCCGAAGAGATGAAAATCATCAGGAAGTGTATACGGGAGCTTGCCCTTGGCCTCTCGCAGCTGAGCCTGGAGCTTTCCCAGGACATTGCAACCGAAGTAGTACTTCCTGCCCCCGACCTCTACTAGTCTTGCACCCCAGAAGAGGTTCGACGCGTAGTTGGTGGCTGTCGCATCCTCTACAGGAATCTTAGTCGTAGAGAGGAGATCCTTACGGAATAACGGGTTGTCTCTGTACTTGAGATTGAGGCAGTACTTCATCCACTCTGTCTGGATTTTCTTCCAGTCAGGACGATGGAATGGTCTGAACTTAGCTTTGTACTCCTGCTTCTTGCGAGAGTCTACCCTCTGCTGAAAAAGATTATCCTTAAGCCATTTATGCGCTTCAACAGAGTCCATGCGGGCCATATTGTAGAGGACCTCGATCTGACGGAATCTGAAGTCACCGTATCGCATCCAGCGTTCTTCTTGTCCGAGCGGGAGCACTGACATGTTGTCTAGGTTGTAGAAAGGAGTGCCCTGCTTGGTGACGAACGGCTGGCAATCTTCTGCTGGGTAGAGGCCAAACTTGAGGAGCTGCGAGAAATCTTCTTCTGACTGCGGGATGAGTGCCTGCGGGTCTTCTACCAAGGTAGCTAGATCCTTGAGAAGCTTGGGTGCTGAAAGCTGGGTACGGATAAATTCTAACTTCATGTTATGTGCGATTAGGGGTTCGATAGTATATATTCATCGAATTGCAATCGGTTACAAGAAATTACGGCACATAACAAAAAAGGATCTGCCACATTGCAGATCCTTAATATTAAACAGATTAAGTAAATTATTTTCTATACACTTTCTAACGTATAATAAGTAATAAAGGTCTTGACCATCTTTTTTATAGAGTCGAATGTCCAGTCAACGTCGATATCTTCTGCAGCGCCACTTGCTTGACCATATGACTCCAAAGCAAGTACTAGCTCATCATAGTTCTCAATGGAAAATCGGCTAGTCTCAGAAAGTAGCATGCAAACAAGTTTATGTGGGAGGATGATAGACCCGGTCGCCGCCATGAGATTGACATAGGCTGCATTCTGATGTAATGGCAGATCATTCACATGTTTCGGCAGGACGTCGAGGTACTGCGACAATGCGGCAGCTCTAATTGTCCTTGGTTCATAGAATGCCCAAAAGTAATCTATGTGAATCAGATTATTGAACATTTCGATGTTCTCGCCTTCTTCATCTTCCTCCTGATGAAGTAGGTCGCAATAAAGGGAATGATAACTAAGAGTGGAAAGTACGTTTTCCGTATCGACACCATACTCTTCAGCATCCCTAAGCAGAAGCTTTGCCAGCTCTTCGGATGTAGTACATATCGGTGCCTCTTCCGGCGTCAGTACCTGCGCGTCTCCGCAATACAGATAATACTTGCCGTCGATATTTCTGATGCTATATTCGTTGTTATTCATACGTAAGATCAATTATTGTTCTTATGTGTGTTCCAAGCCACATTTGCTGCAGCCTTTATCGCTTCAAGTATAGTAGTGAAATATGGATTCGTAGGAAGCAGTTCTATATCAATAGGATAGGCATCACCGTCATCAATTACCATATTCAGCTGACCTTCGGATGATACGTAGACACATTTCATGAAACCGGTAACGTCATGTAGTAATGCAGATTCCCACCAGTTAACATATGTTGCTTCAGTCTTGAGCATAGACAAACCGCAATCCTCGAGAATATATCCAAGTTCACGTTCCTCTTCAAGATTCGACGCTTTGTCAATATTAGCTGAAAGCTCTGTGTTTGTTTTATCTGGGTCGATTTCGTTCTGAAGACATGTAAGGAGCTCTGACAAGCGTGTGTCTGTCAGGTTAAGGATATGGCATTCTTCTATCATTTCATCCGGATTGTCAGAATCATAGATGTTTGCCGTCACATAAAACATATGCATTCCATGCTCATAAAGATAGATATCTCCAATCTCGCCACCAAAAACCTCGCTCCTAAATACAGGACGGTTGCCTTCTGAAAAGCTTATAATGCAATCTTCAGTATCCTCCGGATGCGGAAGAAGACGGTCGATGGTTCTGAATAGGCTGTAATAGCCATCCTCATTGCTGGAGTTGCATAATTGTTTGATGGTCTTGTTTAGCAATGGGATATCAGCGAACCTGATACATTTGGGAGTAATGAATTCTGACGCTCCTATGATAGCCTGGCCGCTGGAGACTTCATCATAGATGGTATCCACTACCTGTTCAACATACTCCTGCAGGTCAGATTTATCTTCAATGTCTGCATATTCATCGTTCCAGGTTGACTCTGCAATTTTGTATCCTTCCTCACGAAATTCCTCCGGATCCATATCGCCCATTAAAGAGAGTTCATTCTCCTCTTCATCATCAAAATTGTCTTCCTCAAAATCCTCATAATCACCTACCAGCAGGCTCTCCTCCTCATCGATCTCCTCGAACACATATTCAGGAGCTCTGAAGACGCCAAAACCGTCTTCCGTCTCGACATATATGTCTCCTCCGCACGGGTCGACAGTATAGTTATGGTAGAGTGGTTCTATGAACTTACCGTTGTCCGTAAAGAAGCCTACAAGACCATCTTTTACCACGTATACACAACAATAGTCTGTCCAAAGCTCCAAGCCTGTAGCTTCATCGGTGGCGTTGACGATGTCGTCCATTTCGCATGGGACTACAACATTACCCTTGCCGTCCACTATGCCATATCCCTTGTCGTCAGAGACGATCGTATATGGGAAAATCTGTTCAATCTCTGTCATTCCTGTATTATTTATGCGGTTTGATATGCAATGCTCCTACAAATATAAAACAATTTCAGTAACTTCGCTTTTCAACTGCTATTAGAAGCGGGATAGTAGCCATGATGAAAGCGAAACCATACTATCTTTCTGAAGATATAGATCCAGATTGCTGGGAATCCATGTCGGATGCATATAATGACCTTTCAGTATATGCCTATCAATTTATAGAATACAAATCAGATAAATATCCTATTCCAGAGGAACTTGTCGGCGATGCTGTGCTGAAGGCATGTGAGAGGGCGTTCAAGTATAGGGATAATTTTGATATTGAACTAGGTAAGCTTCATAACTGGTTCAATATGATTATCATACATGTCCTTAACGCAATATTCAACAAACTGCCGAACGACCAGCGTCTTGATGCTATGATAAACAAGGCTGTTACCGATTTCGAGACGGATTATGATTTGGATCCCGACGAACCGGAGAGCGAAGATGACACAGAAGGCAGCTTTGAGGTAGGAGCAAGCCCGGAGCACAACATGCTAGTGGGTGAGGTACAGAGAATCAGGAAGGAAGTCGCTGAAGCTCTGAACCAACACATCAACAACCTTAAGCCACTTGACAGGGAGATCTTTACTAAGGCATACATCGACGACATCCCATTCAAGGTCATTGCCTCACAGACCGGCCTTACGGAGACTGCTGCACGTAAGCGAGCATTCGACATCAAGAACCGAATCAGACATGCATTGCCGGCCATCACTCCGTGGAAGGCTGCGGACATAGTTCTTTACAACAAAATGGAAGAGTTTGTGCAGGTTCCTATGCTTCTACCAGAAGAAGAGCTTCTGCTTAAACTGTTCCCACAGTACGATACCCGCAGTGTCGAACCGGATGACAAAGACACAGCAGAGTATGAAAACATGGTCGCGGCGCATGAACTGCTCAGAAGCCATCTGGAGATGTGCTTTGATGATTACAAAGTACAGACTGAAGTGGATATTGACATCTATTCAGAGCTGAAGGCGGAACTGAGCAGAAGAGGACGAAACATAAGAGAGGATGACCGACTCGATAGCAACATGTTTATCCTTGAGGATAATCTGGACATCATAGTCAGTGGCCCGGGATGTCCTGTTCTTTACATAGGATTCATACACGAGTTTATTACTATATACACTTCCAGAGCCAGTGCGGCATCAATAGCTGATTATATAGACGACCTTCATACCTTGATAGACAGTGCGGGCGACGAGATCGACAGCCTGATCGACATCAGAGCCTAAACCATATATCATTGCCAGTATCACCGTCAACAATGGTCATACTGGCTTTTTCATTAAAACTGAAATTTATCTGTAACGAAAAGGAAGTTCCTACGATACATACACTCAGAAACGTTTAAAGTAACAGACATATGACAGTACAGGCAGCACAGACCAAGGTCATCGACCTCCTCTCGGAAATCAACCGTCCGGGTATCGACTCAGTGATTGAGTTCATCAAGACCAGTAACTACCTGACTTCAGCACAGTGTAATGGACATCACCGCCGTGAGCATGGTCTCATGATGCATAGTCTTGAGGTTCTTGACACAATGCTGAAGGGTAACATTCTCGGTTTACCGCGTGAGAGTCTGATAGTAGTCGCTCTTTTTCACGACCTGGGCAAGGCGACCCTCAATGGTCATAAGATAGGCAGAGGCATGCACCCGGCAAGGTCAGTCGCTATCCTTAATAAGTGTGGGTTTGAACTTACCTCACAGGAGCGCAGTGCAATCTACAGTCATCACCCAGGCTCTGACCCCCGCAAGCTGGCAACTGCGCTCAGCAATCCACTACAGACCCTTCTCCATGCCGGTGATTGCAGAAGTACCGGTCTGGATAAGAGTGGCAAGAGCTACAGATTCAGCGCTCTCTAATGGAGAGACTTATAAAAAAGGCCGATCGCAAGGCAATCGCTGCACTGATGGGAAAAATCAGGTGCAGCGACAACGGCGGTCATCTCAATAATCCTAAGGAAAGAAGATATTGGAAGAGCAGATACGTTCGCGAGCTTTGGAATAACTTGTTCGATATGGCCAACGACAAACCGACAGATGAAACCGGTCCTGTTGATCAGGCTATAGAGTCAATTGCAAGTCTATTACAAAGCCAACTTCCTTACCCTATTTCGGTGTCTAAGAATTCGTTATGGACAAGCATCAAGTTGGCAAACTGTTCGTATCTTCTATGCGAGTCAGAGGATGGGCTTGTCATCTCGGCCACGATGCCAGCGGCAAAACTACTGTCCAGGCTCTCAGCAGACGAAGCATCACGCCTGATCATAGCGTTTGACAATCATATTGCGAGTGTGGAGCAAATAGTGGAAGATGCGCTGAAAGCATATATGAAAGAGAAGAAGTCTTCCGAGGTTCTTCACACAGCAGCCAGCGCGATCCTTTCGGACCTGCTGGCCACTGAAAAGAACGTCTGGTTCAACATCAGTCTTCAGAAGAACGGGAGACTTTGCTGCAGGGTTATGGAGTATGCCGAGTGGCTCCCAGGAAAGACCTTCAGGACTAATTGGGAGAATCTGAAAGAGGATTTCACTAATGCCCTGAAGGATCTGAGGACAAGGCGTGAATTTGGAAGAGAGCAATAAATATTTTAATTTTATTCGTTAAATAATTTGTAACGAAATCGATCAGCCTCAGATACACTAAGGAAACTTCAAGCTGATAAGATATGATTAAAGGAATTATAGGAGCCGTAATCGGCGACATCGCAGGCTCGTCAAGAGAGTCCAAACCAGTTTCAAGAAAGACCTTCAAGCTGTTCACCAAGGAGTCATCCGTTACAGATGATACAACTCTGACAGTAGCAGTTGCCGAGTGGATGCTGGACAGGCAGGATGTAGACGTAGCTCAGTCTCTCATCAAGTGGGCTACAGAGTATCCTCATGCTGGATACGGCAGCTCGTTCAAGAGATTCCTGGCTAACGGTTCTCACATGACACCAGGCAGCACCCACAACGGTGCCGTCATGAGAGTGAGTCCGGTAGGATATCTCGCATCGTCCATCGAGGAGTGTCTTGAGCTGGCCAGGGAGTCAGCCCTTCCAAGCCACGACAGTCCCCAAGCCATTGCAGGAGCTCAAGCTGCAGCTGCTGCTATCTTTATGGCGCGCACAGGCAAGGACAAGCAGGAGATAAGAGAGTATCTCGAAAGAACCTTCGGATATAATCTTCATCGCTCCTATGACCAGGTCCGCGAAGAGGTTCTCCACGCTAGAGCCTGCCGCGATACTGATTATGTGGCTTCACACGAGAGGATTGTAGGTGCAGAGCCGGCGGTGCAGGACGCACTCATTGCGTTCCTTGAAGGTGCAGACTATGAAGATGTTATCCGCAAGGCCATCTACTTGGGTGGCGATGCTGATACCGAAGCCGCCATCGCTGGAGGTGTCGCAGCCGCGTATTACGGAGTCCCAGAGGAGATCATCCAACAGGCTCTGGTCTATATTCCTTCTGACATGCTTGCCGTGATCAACAAGGTTGACGGAACCTCATGGCAGCCATCCAAGCTAATCCCGCCCAAGTCTAGTCGCTGGAGTATCCACGATGTGGTCATCTGCGGATGCAATGCTGATGAGACAGACGGCGAGAGAGCCTTCCACCTGACACGTCCGTCAAGATACCGCAGACACCACAATGAGGGCTTCCCTATCCATATCAGTGGTCTGGAGATGGAAAAGACTCTCGATCAGATCTGGGTTCTCAGACGCAAGTGCGAGGATTACAAGCACATACGCTGGCATCTTCATGAGGTGGGTATCGAATCCGGCGTTTTCACAGTAGAGCAGTTCAAAGAACTCTTCGGCTGGGCTCTTGAACTGGACAATGTGTTGGTAACCCCTACCCTACTAAATAATTAGAACTAAAAGGATATACATATGGTAATGGAGATATATTTTAATACCCCGGTAGAATACGAGGTTCTTGAGAAAGACGAGAATCTTTCTGTAAGATATACAGATGACGGCTATAAGATTTCTTTTAAAGAAGATGATGAGGCTGGCATTTACTCTATAATGGATGTAGTGATAGATGAGGGTTGGGTAGTTGGAAATGCGGAAAAGCTTCTCGAATACATGAAAGCCAACTATGGTCTGGTCGTCAAACCTGATCCAGTTAAGACTTCAAGAGAGACAACTATCGATATTGAAAGCGAAGTCTGTCTAGGCATGTCACACTGCGGGGCGGTCTACTCAAGGGGCAGTGGCACACTTGAGCTATCAGATGAGGAGGTTTCAAAACTCGTTGCTCTGATTAAGGAGAAAGGAACTTCAGACATCAATGAACTAGATCTGGAGAACACGTATCCAGAAATCTATGAGAAGCTGGATGATGCCTACTTCAGGATTGCTTATGAAGCAGAGGAGCTTCACTGGCTTTGGTATGGATACCATGAAGGTGTATATGAGTACGATAGCGACGAGCTCCTCAGTTACTGCGAGAGCGAATGCGGCTTCGTCTTTGATGGCGACGAAGAAGACTACATGAATGAAGACGGTGATTTTGATGAGGAGGCGTACGAAGAGGCAAAGATGGAAGCTTTCTTTGATTATTGGCTGGTTCCGTATATTGAATCACTTGACACGTCCGACCAGATAGACTTCCTCCGGAATCAGATGAATGCCAGCGTGGAGATGGATGGAAACGACGTAACTTACGAAATACATATTCCAGATGCCATTATTGAAATGGCTAAGAATTAATCATGATAACCATGAAAACAGAAAACGAAACAGTACCAGCATATAAGATAGGGGATGTGGTCCGCTTTGAATACTGCGGTCCGGATATGACCAGTTGTGACTCTGGTAAGGTGATTTATGTGGATGACGAGCACGTAATCGTGCACGTAGTATGCATGACATTGGACCGTGCGGCAGGTCTGAACAGGAATGAGGTGCCTTATGAAGAGGTCGAAAGAATCATAGGACAGCCTGTTGACGCAATCAAAGAATACGCATACGACAGGTTCATCGACATGATGGACCCGGACTCATACGAGCCGATTGATGTATTCGGCATGTACGACGAAGAATAAGGATATTCATGTATATAGCAGAGGACATATCCTCTGCAACAAGGGGCAGCTGAAAGGCTGCCTTTTGTTGTTTTTAGCAGTCTTGAAAGACAAATTTCTCTCCTGCCACTATTTGGCATGATAAGCAGATACTTTTGTAACAAATAAACAAAGTGGTGATAATAATAGATATGAGCGCAGAAGACAAATACAGAATCCAGGAAGCAATAGACAAGCACTTCAATAACCCAGGCGTCCTTGATGTGTCTGACCGCCACTTTGGGATGAAGAGCATCGCAGCCATATGGGAAGAAGTATATGTCCAGATGCCGCTGAAGGATACTGAAGACAAGGATATCGGTTCGCTTCTGGAGGCAATAAAGACCATCACCGGCGAGTCTACCCTAAGAGTTGAGCAGTCTTGCGGTCTGTTCCAACAACTGAAGCTGAGTCTTGCTCATGGAACGTGGTATCTTGAGAGGTCTAGCGTCAGTTACTATATCCTTCCGGAGTACAGGGCCGGACGAAGGTTCCACACTAGGCTGGATGCCGACATGGCCGCAGACCTCATACTGACCTTTGACAGATTTATTCCGCTGATAATCAGTCGTGCGGATGAAGAGGTGCGTCGCCGCAAGGAGGCCATGTTGACAACCGAGATATTCAAGAGCACGGTGATGGGTATAGTGAAAAAACTCATGAAAGAAAAACGCATCAAGGTACCGGGCAAACCATGTGTAAAAGGTATCAATCCTGCTAAGATCCACATCTATTTTGACAACTCTCCTGATGTGATAACCTGCAGCCTGGCAAAAGTAGAAGAACGATTAATCAAGAAATATGGAAAACAACAATAGGTACGACGAGAAGACCCTTCAGGCCATCAAGGAGCTTCTGACATTCGATCAGGACGCATGCTTCGAATCAGTCAAAACGCAGATTGTGAAGAGAATCAAGTCCGACCGCAGGCACAATAAAGCGGTATCGCAGGAAGAATACAAGTCCACCGCGATGTTCCTCACAACGTTTTATTTCACTGAGCATCACATCCCAAGCATGTTCTACACTCTGGAGTTCGTTCAGGAGAAGTATCCGGGACTAGTAGAGAGAATAAAGGTCATGGTAGAAGAGGCGCTGAAACCTACAAGAGAGTTGTAACTTTTTGGAGGAAACAGACTATATATAGACAGAAGAAAACAAAGAATACAGCATATGAACAGGAACGATTTTGAAAGATTCGCAAGCCTCGACAGAGGCATCAGCCCGATGACGCTTCACCGTTATGGTAGCGTCACAGATGCATACATCAACCCGTCAATCATCGAGGAGCGTAAGCTCAACGTTGCTTCGATGGACGTGTTCAGCCGTCTGATGATGGACAGAATCATCTTCCTCGGAGTTCCGATTGATGATGACGTGGCCAACATCATCCAGGCACAGCTGCTCTACCTCTCGTCCGTTGATGACCAGTCGGACATCTCACTGTACATCAACACCCCCGGTGGAGTGGTACATTCAGGACTTGGCATCTATGATACCATGCAGCTCATCTCTCCGGATGTGGCTACCATCTGCACCGGCATGGCTGCATCGATGGGCAGCGTCCTTCTCGCAGCGGGTGCTCCGGGCAAGAGGTCTGCACTTCCCCACTCCCGCGTGATGATTCATCAGCCTCTTGGAGGAGCTCGCGGCCAGGCTTCTGACATCCTCATCGCCGCTGAGGAGATACGCAAGACACGTGACGAGCTCTGCTCTATCCTTGCGGAGCATAGCGGCAAGCCTTTCGAGAAGGTCCTTGCTGATGCGGACAGGGACTTCTGGATGACATCGCAGGAAGCGCTGGAGTACGGCATGATTGACAATATCCTCACAGGTAAGAAAAGAGCGTAACAAATCCCCAGGCAAAGTATAGTTAGTAGAAAACTAAGATAAAAATGACAGAAACGAACACACCTACATTGGCATCCGCCCTTGACTACATTGCAAGCAATATCGACTGCAATTCACTTGATTCATTCCTGGAGACCGGAAGTCAGGAAAGCAGCTATATCTGCGAGACTCTTCAGATCACTCCGCTTCAGGCTGCACTCTTCGCTACTATCCTTGAGAAGTCGGGAGACGACCTGGCAACAACCAGAGATCTTGTATCCACACTCAAGGTCAGCAAGATCCGCTTCCTTGGATTCAAGAAGGAGATTGATGAACTTGCAAAGAAGAGACTGGTCGTTGCTAGACAGAAGCGTAACGGCAGCATGGGTTACCGTGTCAGTCAGTCAGTGGTCAAGGCTGTACAGAACAACAGTGCCATTGAGCCAGAAAGACTTGAGGGACTCTCCACCAGATCGATCTTCAACAAGTTGCATAACATCTTCGCAGAGATAGCCAACGGAGTGTCGTCTTCTGAGATCGGTCTCCAGGAGATTATCGACATCATGAATCACAATCTCGACAACAAGTTCGTCGAGGCATCCATGAGACTTGGCATCCATGGGCTCTGCTCTGAGGAGACTGTGATGATGTTCTACATGCTTCATCGCATCGTGTCATTCGATGACAACGAGTTTGCAATCGATGAGCTTTCAAAGCTCTTTGATGACCCAATGGGTCTGAACACATTTCTCTTTGACAACATGAGGAACGGCTGCAGCACTCTTCAGGAGAAAGGCCTGGTGGAGTTCCAGTGTGAGGATGGCCTTGAGAACAAGGAGGTATTCCAGATCCCTCAGGCCGTTCAGGACGAGCTCCTTTCCGATCTCGCGTCGAAGGGCATACAGTCAAAGATTCAGATCCCTAGGGATGAGCTTATATCACACTCTGATATCAGGGTCAAGAAGATGTACTACAACGACGTAGAGTCAGAGCAGGTGGCCAGCCTAACAGAACTTCTGGGTGCTGAGAAGTTCGCCCAGGTTCAGGATCGACTCCGAGAGAAGGGACTCCGCAGCGGCTTCTGCTGCCTGTTCTACGGCCCTGCCGGAACCGGTAAGACTGAGACCGTAATGCAGATTGCGAAGGAGACCGGTCGCGACATCTTCATCGTTGACATGAGCAAGCTCAAGAGCAAGTGGATCGGCGACAGCGAGAAGAACATCAAGAAGCTTTTCAGAACCTATAAGGCTCTGACCAAGGAGAACGCCCTCGCCCCTATTCTCCTCTTTAATGAGGCCGACGCGATCTTCGGCAAGCGAATCAATGAGGAGAGCAGTGCTGACAAGTCGTTCAATGCGATCCAGAACATCATCCTCCAGGAGATGGAGACTCTCGATGGCATTCTCATCGCCACTACTAATCTTACTGAGAACTTCGACTCTGCATTCGAGAGACGATTCCTTTATAAGATTCTCTTCAAGGCACCTGAGACAGGAGTGAAGGCGAAGATCTGGAGATCGATGGTAGATGACCTTTCGGAGAATGACGCTACCAAACTTGCATCTGACTATGGCTTTACAGGAGGCCAGATCGAGAACATATCCCGTAAGCTGGACGTAGACTACATCCTCTCAGGAAGAACGCCGGATATGGACAAGATTATCTCACTCTGCAAGGCTGAGAGCATCCAGAAGAAGGATACTAGACAGAGAATCGGTTTTTAACTAGGCAGTCACATCATGACATCAGAAGAGATTCAAGATAGGATAGAAAGAGCTCATCGCAAGGCTGCGTATGAGCTCAAAGACTATCTGGAGGAGCTCATGATTCAGGAACCGGAGTGGAGCACGTCTAAGAAGTACTACCTTGACAGCTTCATTGATGCTATATATGTCAACTCTGAAGGGGTGAAGGATTATGACAGGGATGCGTTGAGTGATCTGATGCCGTGCGTCATAAAGGAATTCTCAAGCGAAGGGTTCAACAGGCATATCAGCGATGTGATCAGGTTGCACAAGCGCTCAGTGATGAATAAGAGCATTCTAAAGCAATCGGCTATGGCTATACTGTCCTCCAAGTTCCCCGCCAAGGATATAGAGAGATTCTCAGTACATGCGTATTCGGAAACAGAGGTATGTATCTCCAAGATAACCCGAAAGTCAAACCTATGGATCACACTCGACTTGATGACACTCCTAGAGAAAGTCAACCAGGCCTCGAAAATCAAAGACTTATTCAGCAACCACTAGAACCAGGTATTATGAAATTTTACGAGGAAGATAGGATATTCGACATCGATGAAGAGTGGAGACAGAAGATCATACAGAGTGCTCATAGGTATGCCTTTGACAGTCTCACTTCAAAAGTTGATGGATTCATGGAAGGGTCGGCAGATAAGACCAAGACATATCTCAGCTACCGGTCCAGCTTCATGGACTCTTTGATTAAACATTACTATTCACATTCTGAACTGGTCAGGAGGTCATTCAAAAGGACGTTCACGCCCTTGCTGGAAAGATTAGCGCAGAAGGGCGCATCCGAATACATGGTTGAGACAAATCCGCTTACACTAACCATATTCTTGAAGAATGGAGCAATATCGTTTACAGATAGTGAAGAAGGAATATATGTCGGCGTGGATGATTACAGGACGAGAGTCAGTCACTGGAATGAGGACATGGTGGATCTGCTGGAGATAGTCCTGGATGAATGTCAGAAGGATGAAACCATTCTGAAGATAGACCGGATGCTGATTGAGCAAAAGACGGAGCTGATGAAGAATGACATACTAATCGCCACAGTGAAAGCGCTGATTCAGAAGAAGCTGCCAAAAGACTCCTACACGATAAAGTCAAACTGCATAACCGTCTTTAAAGAAGTCTTTCTCTTTATGGATACAGCGTGGGGTTATATTTCTCTGGTATGTCCCTTTGAAGTATTTGAGGAAACTCTGGATAGGGAGATTAAAAAAACACAGGCGTCCCAGCAGAAATAATGTAACAAGTCCACATAGGAAAGATATTAAGGAATAAAGGAACAAGATAATGAGTAATATTTCAGTAAACATCACAGAGCTCAAGCAGCTCCTTGAGGCGACACCAGCCTCACACAACATCATGCTCGTGGGAAATCACGGAATCGGTAAGTCAGAGATCCTGTCCGAGCACTACGGTTCGCTCGGAATGCCTGTAGTGGCGCTCTTCCTGGGTCAGATGAGTGACCCCGGCGACCTTATCGGTCTTCCTACCAAGGACGAGAAGACCGGAAAGACAGACTTCATGCCACCATACTGGTTCCCGACTGACGGCAAGCCGATCGTACTCTTCCTTGACGAGCTCAACAGAGCTAGACCTGAGATTCTTCAGACTGTGATGGATCTGGCGCTTAACCGCAAGCTTGCAGGCAAGCTCCTTCCGGAGGGCAGCCGCATCATCAGTGCCGTCAATGCAGGTGACCAGTACCAGCTGACCGATCTTGACCCTGCGCTTGTATCGCGTTTCAATATAGTCAACTTCAAGCCTACAGCCGAGGAATGGCTCTTGTGGGCGCGCAAGAGCGGTCTTGACCCAAGGGTGATCGGGTTCATCGACGAGAACCGCATGTGGCTTGATAAAGACCCTGACCAGAAGGAGGGTGCAGACACCGGCCTTGACAAGACTCCTGACCGCCGTGCATGGAAGAGGGTATCTGATGTGGTTGCAAACAAGGCGGAACTCAAGGAGATCGACTCAAAGATCATCTCCAGCATCGTAGGTCCTAAGGCAGCTTCAGCGTTCATTCAGAATGCGGCAACCAGAAAGATCCTTTCAGGACGAGAGGTGCTTGCCGGATTCGACAAGGCGAAGGTCAAGGACACTATCGCAGAGTACGGAATCCATCAGCTCTCGGTTGTCAACGAAGGCATCTACAGACACCTGGAGGTGGAGAAGGTACGCGAAAAGGACATCAACGCCTACTCAGAGAACCTGATGTCGTACTTCCAGTACCTGACAAAGCACCGCAAGGAAGCAGCGGCTCACTTTGCGAACATCTACGTCCAGGGCACCTATCAGGATGCCATCGGATTCATAGCGACCAAGTGTCCTATGCTGGTAATGATGCTTGTCTCATACGTAAAGGGAATAAAATAAGATGCAAGAGAGGTATTCACGTATTCTGGAGCAGTGGTTCATCATGGAGCCACCGCTCTTTCAGGTACTCTGCATACATGAACTGGTCCCCAATGCCCAGATGAAGTGTCCGCTTCGCAGCGGCCGCAAGAAGCTGGAGTATAACCCGGAGATTGTAGTGGAGATGTCCGATGAGGCGCTTGAGGAGGCGCTCCGCGCTGAGGCCGTGAGACTTCTCCTTAAGCATCCTTACGAGAGACGTCCGGACGGATGCAGCCAGCAGGCCATGGGGCTTGGCAGCAATCTGGTCATCGGCGACAACTACAAACACCCGCGTTTCCGTATAGAGACCCCTCAGGATTACGGGCTCAAGAGCGGGATGAGTTTCGAATGGTACGCCAGAGAGGTAGAGAGACAGCAGGACGGTTCATCCTCCCATGATACTGATGACCAGTCATCAGAAGGCGGATCCGGTGACGACGAAGGTGACTCACCTGCCGGTGCGTCTAGCAGAGAAAAGCACCGTGACCTTGCGGAGCTTTGGGATGAAGATGAAATGACAGTTCAGATGATCAACGGCATCATCTCCACGACCAAGAGCTGGGGATCTATCCCAGGCAATCTTGCAGAGATACTTACTTCATCCTTGAAGGCAAAGATCAACTGGCGTAACATCTTCGCCGGCTTCCGCGCAAGCATCATCTCCTCAAAGAGGAAGCTGACAAGGATGCGCCCTAACCGCAGGACAGGTTTTGAAAATATGGGCAGCGTACGTCGCTTTGACACGAAGCTGCTGGTTGCCGTGGACGTATCAGGATCGATTTCTACAGAGAGTCTCCAGTATTTCTATGGTGTGATCAACAGCGCCTTCAGATATGGTTTTGAATCGATAGACGTGATTCAGTTCGACCATGGCGTCAGGGCTGTACAAAGCCTCAAGAAAGTGGTCAAGGATGTAGCCATTCTGGGTCGCGGCGGAACGTCTTTTCAAGAGCCGGTAGATTATGCTCATGAGAACGGGTATGACGGACTGGTGATGCTCACAGACGGATACGCTCCACCTCCGACAATACCGGACGGGTTCAAGACAGGGCTCCTGTGGGTATGCGAAAACCAGGCGTGTCTTAACCACCACAAGTCATGGATGGAGACAATGGGCAGAACATGTGTAATGGAATTAGGATAGTATGATGGATACAGCGGAATATTTGATGGAGTTGAAGAAACTCCTGAATGATGTCATCAGAGAATCAGTCAAGTCCGGATGTGACAATTCTGAGGCTGATTTCGTTGATAGAGGTAGATATTATCTTGAGAGATTGATTCTGGGCGAATATATAGGTCGTGGAAAATTCTTCAACCGACGTTCTAAGGACCAAGCCAATCTAGAAAGTACTTGGAATGAGATAAGACCGGAGGTGGAGAAGCATGTTGCAGAGGTCCTCAAGAAATGCCGTTCCAAGAAGATGGTTACGGAAATCAGGCAGCTTACTGCTCAGACTCAGATAAAGGAAGCGATGACTGAGGCCGGGCTGAAGTATCTAATCATTCCGCAGACATACCGCGCAAAGGTTGCCGTAAGACTCGGAAAGATCAATAAGTTTGTCTTCTACATATCTTACAAGAGAACCGCAGAGGATCTCGAAAGGTGCATTCCTGCTGTAAAGACAATGATCGAGATGATGAACGACTTAGGTAGTTTAGCTTCAATACAAAAGATGCAGCCATATGAAAACTGGTGAAATGAAAAATGACCTTGAGTACAAGGGATACATAGTCAGGCTTATACCGACAATCAAGGACGTAATCAAGAATGATGTCTCATCCGGCAATGACAAGGGTGAGGCTCATTATCTTTCTATGTGTCTGGATCTTCTCAAGAGGCTCTATCAGATGGACAAGAAGTGGAGCCGATTCCACGCCTGGTCTTATGAAAGCACAGAAGAGGTAACACATATATGGGGCATCATTCAACCGGAACTCGCTGAATTCATCCAGGAACAACTCAGGCAACTCAGACACAAGAAGATGACAAAGGACATCAAGTCATCCTCTGCCAAAGCTGTGATTGCTGCTGCTATGAAGGACGCAGGACTGAAGTTTCGCTACACTGGTCAGACACATAGGGCGAAGGTTTCAGTGCTGATTACCAAGGACAGATGCCTGACTGTGTATATAGCGTACAGCAGACTGAATGATCAACTCCCAGGCATCATCCAGTCATTAAAGAATATCAAACAGGAACTGGATGCGCTTGGCGGTGGCATAACCATAAGCAAGGCCCAGGGCACATGGACCATGCAGCAATAACTGGAAGTCGGAGTTTGTTGCAGAAAGGCACTAAATTATATAAATTTGTCAGTTAGCTGTATAAAAGGATTCTTCATGAAAACGTCGAAGCGAAAAAGACCACAACACCCAACGCAATCTGCTGAGATTGTAAATCCGTATGAGAAAATCGGAAAGTATTTTACTAGCCGTTCTCCTATCGGAGAGCAAGACATTATGAAGATTATCTTCATCTTATATTGTGCTAAGAAGGATATACGACTGAACTTCGTTGATAATATACTCGTGTCCGACGCGGAGATATGCGACAACTTATATCTCAGATTATGCAATGCTGCAACCGGGGGTCGCTCTGACCATAAATTTCAGCCGTATGTGGTTAATATGTATGAGGCATTTGTCGAAGCTAATACAAGAGTACGGATACATAAGGAATATCTTCGAATCCTTTCGCATATTGTTCAACGATACGCTGGTTTCAGGGACAATATATTATTCCCTCCACTACCTTTACTTACCACGATATCACATATCTTGGATGAGAATGACTGTAAGTCAGTATATCTTTTTAATGATAACCTAGGAGCATTATCATGGTTTCTAAGTGAAGATGTGTCTGTATACGCACATAACGAGGTGGAGTATCTTAATCTGATTCGAGATGTGTTGTACGATGCTCTAGGATCTAAAGGCAAAATACGTAATCATGACGGGAAGACACCTTATGATGCTATAGTATCCTTTTCCGGTGTGGATTATTTCTATGCACAAGGAATTGACAAATACGTTACTGCATTTAGGTTGAAAAGCAACCTGCAGAAACAGGTCGTGAGTTTCATTCTAGATAACTGTACTGCAGACATAATGGTCTTTTTACTGCACCATAGGCTTGGTAATGATTCCGATTATACTAGCTTACGCAAGAGATTCTGCGATGAGGGTATATTGGACGCAGTTGTTACTCTCTCTGATGACACTTTTGATGACATCAAGGTATGTACATCGTTGGTCGTTCTCAATAGAAAAAAGACTGATGATAAGGTGACATTCATATATTCTGATGACTTGCTTTTTGCAAGTGAAGAATCAGATTATGATATATTTAAAGATGCCCGACCTAGAAACAGGACACAGGTAACCTATCGTGAAATGGCTGAGGTCGAATGGTCTTTAAATGCAAGGCTTTATCTTAGCCCTGCACCCAAATGCCGCGAAGGTCAAGAACTCATAAGATTGAAGGATCTTATAAACCGCCGTGCTCAGTATGATTCATATGCTAAAGATTCACAGGTCCTTAGCATGTATTCTTGCTCAGATTCCATCATTGAGGCAATGGGAGAGTTGAAGTATATCAAAGGTATAAGTAGGCGTAATACGTATTGTAACGTAAGTCAGCCTGCTGTCATCTTTTACGTTGAAGAGGATTCATCAATCAATGCTGCAGTTTATGACTCATCAGAACCATGCTTTATAGATGATTCGGTATATACACTCATACCGGACACGTCAAAGGTACTCCCCGAGTATCTTGCCTATGTCATATTGTATGACCATTCATTCAGGAGATACTTATGGGATTTGATGGAACATCCTAAAGCCTTTAAGAATATTCTTCCAGAGTATATCCTTAATAGAAAGATAGCCATCTATACAGACATCGATAAGCAGAGACAAATAATTGATGCTTTACGTAAAGGCAAAGAAGGGTCAAGACAATATAATGTTTTGATTGCATCAGCAGATTCTGACATTATAGGTGAAGAGCGTCTATCATTACTATCACGCAGGAATGTAAGATTAGTAGATACAGCCGCTTCTGTAATGGAACTTGAGCAAAAATTAAAAGTTTTCACTCAAGGGAGTGTATCTGCATCTGATAAGCTAGATGCAGTAATTGTTGACGCATCCATCCCGAGCGGCAGTCCTAAAAGTTCATCGCCCTACGACGGATTCATCGCTGTCTCTTCATACATACAACGTCAATATGAAATACCGTTCTATGCGATATCTGATGTACCTAGGGACAACATGACTCAGGTTCCGTATTTCTGTTGGGAATATTTCACATCAGAAACCAATAAGCGATTCTTCTCCAAGGAGATAAATCAGTTTACACCGCTCTTAAACTCGTTAATTAATGAGCTGGAGACTATCAAGTCCGATGATTCCGTTTTGAGAAACAAATATCCCGAGTTCTATACCGCTGCAGAATGGCTAGACAGTCAGAGAGCAGGGATGAATTTCGCAGCGGAGATCACCAAGGAACTGAAGGCGGACATCAACTGCTCGCAGGAAGACATGGACAAGACGGTCAACAACATAAGAATCCTCACTCAGAATATCTTCGAGTGGATTCAGGAGGTCAACCTTGCGCCAGCATCCCTTGATCCAGGCGCAGTGGCTATCATGCTACGCGACAAGACGTATAAGGACTATATGTACCCGAACCAGAACATAATGGATGAAAGCCTTGCATCAATGATCGCGACACTGTACAAGATAGGAAATGAAGGTTCCCACAAGTTCTTTTTCTGTGATCTTTACAGACGTACGGCAATACTGAGCCTGATGACTCTTGTCCAGTGGGCGTATGACAACAAGCACCTGTTTGACAAGCAGCATGAGGGTTTTTACATCAGCAGTTCAATTATAGAGGTTCAGGAGTTTGAAGATGTCGTACAATGTGACATCTCCAGGGGTGAGCCATATTTCTACACCAGAAATGTACACCTTGGTATTGGCAAGATATCAAACATCAAGGCCGGCGACAAGGTCAGGGTAAGCGGATACAGCCTAGAGAAAAAAACTCGACGCGAAGACCTTGGAGTGATCTATTTCTCTGATTTCAAGAACTGGTCAAAAATAAACTGATCCAGCATGTAACCTTTCTCTCTCATTAAGATAATCATATATAAAGAGACTACAATGAGAGAGAAAGTTATCCAATATTTAAGCACTTCCCACTGGAAAGACCTTACTGACGTAAGAAGTGGTGATATCATCCCGTGCGTTATCTGCGACGAGATGATAGAAGGTCATGTGTACGTATCCCCTAAAGACATCAACGTTACACTTCACGAAGTCAAGCCACAGCTTAGAGCATCATCACACCTCATGCTGATGGCGCCGAAAATCTATACGGTAGATCCCTTCACCGGATCAAGACTGAATGACTATGGAGTACTTCGCCTGAAGGAACTTCTTGCCGGTCTATATCATGATTACAGGATCATAAGAGACAATGAGGACAAGATTGCAGGCCTGCTCCCAGAATTCATATCAGCCAAAGACAAATACAGGCAGGAAATATCCCGACAGCAGAAACGCAAGGCTTCGTTGAAGAAATCCTTCAAGGAGGGTCAGCTATCACAAAAGGAGCATATGCAGGAACTTTCGAAGATCAAGACATGCTTGTATGATGAGAAAGTTACTCTGGACAGGAAGTTCAAAGAAATCTTCACACCAATCCTTTCCGAATGCGTACACTGTGATAACCTTATGGAGGCGGTAGAAGCGACGATTCGGGCAAAATAGTCTCCATCTGAAGACACTATTTCACAAGTCACTGAAAAAATTTCATCTGAAATTGTAACATTATCCAAAGAAAAGTATAGATAATATCAGAAACCAATTTATTACTATTCATATGACAGAAAAGAAGATTCCGACAGTAGAGCAGCTGAATGACTTCCGTCAGCAGATAAAGACAGCAGTGACCAGCTCAGATTACGATAAGCTTAACGCTTTCATCGAGGAGTACGACCTTTACACCAAGGTCTTTGAGGAGAACGGTAAGATGGGCGTAAAGGATGCTGCAGGCCAGATCCTCGTACCGGCTGAGTTCGACGAGGTAGGTTATACCTTCATGGATCACTTCAAGCCTCACGCTGTTCCGGTTCTTAGAGACGGTAAGTTCGCGCTTGTCGCACAGGACGGCAAAGGTACGATGCTCTCAGGCTTCGAGTATGACGAGATACACTACACATCGGAGTGCTGCTATATCCTCGTCAAGGATGGAAAGAAGGGCATGGCCCTCTCCAGTGGTACCGTAGTCATTCCAGCGCAGATGGATCAGGTATACACACCGTTCAACGGCCTGGCATCGTTCGAGAAGGACGGCAAGAGCGGATTCTCGATGGTCTACGAGGGTATCACTACAGAAGCCATCTATGATGACTGTGACATAGATGGTGAGACCTACCTAGAGGTAGTGAAGGATGGCGTGAAGGGATTCATTGACTCCAACGGAGCCTTCACCACTGAAGAAGATGAAGCGTACTTCGGTACGTTCTGCGACTAGAGGTCGCATTGTGTTCCATAGCGTGTTGTTTTGGGCGGTTCAGCAGTTTTGCTTGACCGCCTTTTATGATTAATTCCTATCTTTGCGAAAAATGGAGTCAATCATGAAAGATAATATCGCAAAAGAGTTCTACCAGCTGACTGAATGGCTGAAGACAAAAGACGGCACAGAAGATGTCCTTAATGAATTCTTTGACAGAGAATTAGGCAACATCCTGGATTATGTTGAAGGTTACTGTGACGAAGAGCATTTTTGGGAGTCATACGTCACTATGCGAATCGAGGAGATGATGTTCAAATATGGAGAGCTAGAAGTCTGCGGCTTCACTCCTAATCAAGAGATACTCCGCACCATCATTGGAAATAAGTAAGACAAGAGATGCCACAAAAGCCGTTAGCTTTCGTGGCATCTCTTTGGTAACTCAGATATGAAATCAAATGCGTCATCTGGCAGGCTATACTCCAGCTTTCCGTTGTCGCGCAGCTCCATCAACAGTCTGCCAAGCAGATTCGGACCGACATACTTCCCATCCTTCGGCTTGACTCCCCAAGCATCAGGGTTGGTTTTGGAAAAGCTTGACTGGTCTTCAACTATGAAGTATCCTGAGCTCTCTTTGAGCTTGTTTCTGAACTCCTCGCACTGATCATACTTTGTCTGGAGGCAGAACTTCATAGCGTCAATCACCATCTTGCCCCAGTCTTCCCTTCTGAACTTTTTCTCATAGCTTTTAGCCGTCATCTTGATAGCATCGCTCTTCTTGTCATTTGCAGTAATACCGTCAATGATATTCCTGAGCACAGTAGAATCCTTGAACTTCATCAACTGGAAAAGTTCCTCACTACTGTTGAAGATATAGTCATTTACTTTGAGCGGGGTCTTAGCGAAGTTGCAGAAGATTCCCCACTCATCCTTCACCTTATGGATTACTGCACACTTTTCTGCGTCATATTCGACATATCCCCAATACTCTGGATAATAATCTTTGATAAAGTCTGCTATGCTGTAAAAACTCATAATGTAATCTCCTCCTGTGATCCGTTGATCAATTTATTCTTCTCGTTAACCTGAACCTGTTCTATCTTCATTACCCTGACGTTTGACGCATTAAGGACGGCACGGTTAGTATCTCCGTCTGGCTTTGTCTGAGCCTGTGGCCACGCAAGATATACAATCCCGACTTCATCCAGAAATCTTGATGCTGCATTCTCTGCTTGGGCATCGGCCTTGTCAAGCATCTGCTTCAAGGACGCCTTCTTGCCAGACAAGACATTTCCGATATACTTCCTGAAATACTTACCCGAAGCCGTTGCCTCCTGAGGTATTGCACCAAGAACAGCCTCCACTCTTTGCACCACAGCCTGGTTGACCTCCTTGCAGGAGAACACGTGGTTCTCATCAGTAAGATCCGGGACCTCTACTGTATACACAAACAGAGTATCCTTACCGTTCGCCCTGGCAGCCTTTGCGGCGTACAGCGCAGCTGTTTCATAGCTGGAAGTGATATATATGCCATTGCCGAACTTGGATTTACCCTCACCGGTTCCAAGGAACGACATGTCAAACTGGCCGAATAAATGGCAAGTGCCATGATAGAAGATTTCCATAATATCTGAATGAGTCTATAAAGATAGTCATTTTTCACATATCGTAGCTAACTTATAAAGCGATCTCCAGTCCTCATGCATGCCGCCACGCACCTTCCTCGTTCCTTGGACTCTCTCATAACCTTCCCACAGGACTGTCGAATGGCCCAGTATGATGAACTCCGGCCTCATACTGCTGCTTCTGATGATACGGTCAAGGATGCCGCCACGCCCGAACCTGTCGTAGTTACCGCCGAGTCCATGGTCCTGAAGCAACAATATCCATGGAGCTTTCCTATACTCATGTACGAATAAGCTATTATACATTGCAATAGCATCAGTCATTAAGAAGGCCACGGCAAAGCGTTCCGCTCCCCAACTGTCGTCACGATCTTTGTCGCGTTCAAAGATGACGAGAAAATAGTAAGGGTTCTCACGATCGTACCAATCCTTCGGGCATCGTCGGGCAATCTCCAGCGAAGGATATTCCCCACGAGGAAGTATATCCTCTCCTGTCCACTCCACCCTTCCGATTTCATGGTATCCATACACGCATCTTGGCATGGCAAGATGTCGATTCAGATAGTCTCTTTCCATCCAGTAGTCCACCTGGATAAAGCAGTGAACCGACTGGGACATGTTCCCAACCTTGATAAGAGTGCCATCAGTATAGCTTCCCGGATAATACCCTACACGGCCGGCCATGAACTCTGTAAAAGGTACGAAGTCGCCGCTCTTGTAATCCTTGAGCCACTGCGGCATGTCTTCCCTATAAGTCTTGAGATATTCAATCATAGTGTCAGAGTATAACGATGTTTCTTCTATTGAACCAGGTAACCGGGTCATTAGCTTTATACCTTTCGAGAATGATCCTCTTCATCTCCTGAAGGTCTTCCATCTCAATAGTGTCATGCATGGCATACATCAGAGGCATCATGGATTCAGCAATATCCTCATCAGAGTATCCCACAATGCCATACATCAGCGCCTCCATCTCTTCAGAGATGATCATACCGGAATGGAATCCCTTCATGTCATGCCTCTCAAAGAATGCATCACTGTGACACCACATAGAATAGGTCTCCTTAGTCTTAAGGAGCTCCGCATGGGAGTCATTGATGACATATCTGACTTCGCCCGTGGTCCTGTTCCAAGAGATAAGGCCATACGGGGTTCCATGGCCGAGCATGATGATTTTGTCGTGGGACTTGATCTGCTCTACCACTTCATCATCAGAAATCCTAGGATCACTGATCACATCATAACCTTTACCTTCGTAGACAGCTTTAAGCATATCTGTGGACCTATCGTCAGGATGAATGACTAATACTTTCTTCATATGAAACTGAGTTTTCCCTATATATTCTGTCTCTTGGAAACTTGTTACAAAGATTATTAACGAATGTTGTAACGGGAGATATTAGAAATAGATAGTAAGTAGTAAAAACTATTGTACAATGGCAAAGCGAAGCATAAGAAAAATAATAGCCGGTGCCCGCAGGGAATCCTTCAGAGGGCTTAAGCATCAGATTAGGGGCAGGATGTGCGTAGATGATATCACGGTCGACACTCATCTTGCGGTCTTCTCTGAAGAATATATGCGTTTATTCTGGAGCCATCTGATAACAGGATGCAACTTATTGCGCCGACTAGGTAAAGACGAGACTTGCGCCAGGCCAAAAGATATAATAAGAAAGGTAAGCAGACAGTACACTATTGGTGTTTATAATGGAGCGACAAAGATTCACTTGAAGGATTCTACATTCTACATCAAGGAATATGGAGAGTTAATCTCTTGCGGGCCTTATAGCTTCGGGAATGCCGTCTTGAACATCAAGGCAGACGATGCTGTCGGCCTAATGACAGCCTATGATCAAGAGATCAGAAGATGTAATGAAGTCGTAAGTAAAGCCATTAAAGAAGCATTGACAGAAGCTGCTGCACTAGAGATTGCACTTACAACAGCCAAGACAGTTGCTGACGATATCATAACCAGGTATGGACTGGATATCGAGGCAACCGATGCCGGCAGACAGAGAGTGAAATTCTTAGTAACCTTTAACAAAAATCCAATCTTTGAGAAAGAATTCTGGGCATCCTTGGATGAGTTTAGACCAAGGCTTATGGGTGCAGTCCGATCACTGCAGCATCAGGAGCTGATAAGTTTCCGGTAAAAATTCAAAACATTCTCGGCCATTGTTGTAACTCTTTCCAGTGGTAGTGATACATATGAGAAATTAGTTTTGTATGATGACGCCCAGACTTCAGATGAAAGAGCCTTGCAGGTTCAAGTATAACAACATTCACAGCATAGATATTCAGAGTTATATGAATAGTTACGGGTTCACTGCCGGCCTATCTACAGCCTGGAGAGACTATATCTTGGAGATGTTCAAGAACTTTGACGCAAGCATGGCTGCCAATGAAGGAATAGAAGCGACAGTAAGAGAACTCTCCCCGTCAAGAAGACGACTTTCGGTATCCAAGCAGAAGCACAATGGGTACATGATAGAATGTAATGAAGGTGGCGGACGTCTTTGGCTGACATCCCATGAGGATGACAGTCTGATTCTATCCATAACCACCGACTCTGATTTCGAGTCCGCGATTGATCTGGGATGCTATGATTCTACAGAGGCAGCTGGATTCATTGCACAAGCATTCAGGGCATATCGGGCACTCTATCGGGAATTCAGAAAAGTATTTATTAACTCTTGATAAGATATGAGTGTTACCATAAATCAATATACCATCAAGAGGCTGGTCAAGTTTGCCTATAGCTTGAAGCAAGATGAGGATTGGGTAATTACACGTGTGTGGGAAGAGTTTCTGAGGGAAGAAAAGAAGCATATGACAGACGAGCTCAGAGAAACGTACTTTGCTGAGTATCAGAAATTCGAGCCGTTCATCAGGGAGCAATGTAAGAGTCTAGGTGCTGAACGCAGGAAGAAAGCCATCCTGGCAGATATCCATGAGGCTACTGCACGAGCTATGATCAACGAATTATCAGAAGAGAATCTCGTTGCCCTTCCGAAGATCTTCGCTATAAAGGCGACAGATGCCGGCCGAGTGACGATTGAATTCAACTCCCCTAGCTGTACTATCAATACTCCTTTGGATCACCTAAAAGCAAGAGTTATAAGAAGATTCACAAACAAGAAACATAAAGCATAAATATGAGTATCTATAAAAGTTACGGACCTTACAATCAGTACGAGCCTTACGAAGATGTGATTTATCGCCTGACTTGTTGCTATGCTTCTCTAAGAGACAATGCGACATACCCTACGTTCAACATATTCAACAATATGGAAAGTCTGCATAGAACCATAGAAGACGCTGAGCAGAGGATGAAGTCATTGGCAAAAGATGCAAAGCATCAAGATTATCACTGGCAAAGCTTCATGATTATTGAAATCCCTATCGGCGTAGGTTATGGATTCCCACGCGACGGACAGCGTTGGCGAACATATGACCGCAATGGCGAATTGATAGCAGAATCTAAGGTCTCCTCGATTTCAGACAAGAATGGCAACAGGGAAATCTACTGGGGACGCGAGGAAGAGGAATGCCGGTTTCATGTAGGAGATATAGTAGAGGTCCTCTGCGGTGGACAAGTCGAACTCCATATGATCTGGGAGATGCCCTTTAATGAAGCGCATGCACGAAAGAAGCTACCTAAAGAGAAGCTGGACAGGCCTATGACTTTCCATCTGGACGATTCAGATGACTGCTACATCACTGTCAGTCTCACGGACGAGTATCCTGACCATGTAAATGTGATGTCGTGCTTCCCAGTAGGTACATTACCGCTGGATGAGTCTGTCGTGAAAAAGCTTAGAGAAGTCTTCGATAGATGTATTGCCAGAATAGCAAATAAATAATGCGATGATGACTCCCAAAGAACTAGTTCAAAGATCTGTAGATAAAGCAAGGGCGGACATTCGATATGATTTCGAGCAGCTGGAGCTATGGTATGACCATCCTCAGACGAATGTCGATGATAGACTCATTGACAGTTTTGAGGAAAGCTGCTTGAATCATCTGACTAGGCTTATTTCGCTCCACTGCAAGGAGAGATGCGGTACAGATCTTTCAACAATAAATAGCACTGGCTGTGAGTATCAGATCGGATGCCTTCCAATTGGATACGTGATATTCATAGATGGAAATCATTCTTCCACAATCTCTTATCTTCCTAAGAATATCCATGAGATCCTGGATGAATACTGCACCATGAGGAAGAACTTTGGAAACATTGTGGAAGATGAGTTCCGAGGCTTCCGGGCCGACATCACAGCAGGGATGATAGCAGAGAAGTCGATAGAATTTATCGCCGCCGATCTTCTGGTCTTCTACAATGTGTCTATCAGGGTAATATGCCAGGAGGACAGCGGATGGAAATGCCTCCTTACATCAACCATGTTTGATGCCTCAATAAGTTTCTTCTCCGATGCCGACCACATCAGAGAGGATATAGAAAGATGTTCCGTAAAAATATATGAACTCGATCGGTAACAATATTACCAGCAAAGTATATATCTAAAAACAAGCAACTGAAGCATATGACATTCATATCTATTACACTCATCGTTACAGGACTGCTTATCTTCCTGTCTCAACTATCTTACGCCAGAATTGCAGGCGAGATGTACGGCTATAGAGACCAAATGACCGTCCCTCGTCTTCGTCCTCTTCAGAAAAGAGCAGACTTGATTCACTGTGTTCATCATTCTGTACATGCTGTTTGTGGACTGCTGATTATACTTGCAGCGATTGCACTTCTTAGACAGGCTTCTGGAATGCCTGTCATATGGATTTCCGCATCAGCATGGCTCCTGCTTGCAGTAGATATGATTATTTACCTTATCAACAACAAGAAGCACGACCTTATAGGAAGACGCGATGATATAAAGCGAAAATGGAAGAGCGAGAAGGTCTTCGGTCCCGAGCACGACAATGAAGTATCCTTGTTCAGGACTCTTAGGGAACTGACCACTAAGAACCTCATCCGCGATATGACTCACGCTATGGTGTTCCTAGTACTCACATTAATTTCATTGTAGAGAAGCAATGATCTGTACTTTGGCACAAGGTAGAAGTACTTTTGCAATCGATATCTAAAGCAAGGATAAGATTCTCTTGAAAGAAGAGGTTTAGGAGATCATTAATTCAGTTCATTGTCATCCGGAAGGGTTTGATTTTGTCTGCTGGAACCGGCAGATGTCGGAGCTAGCTCCGATACGACGTCAAGAATCTGCATATTCTCCGTCCGCGTCGCCCGACCTTGTGCAAAACAGCCGGAAAACATAAGCTTTTCGCTGTGCTCAACAGCTTATGGATAGTTTTGCCCTGCGGTCGTTCTAGCGTACTCAAACATGAGCCCACGCACAACCCTTTAGAAGCCCTTCCGGAATGGCGATGATTTCACTATAGTATATGGAACTCAAGGATACAGATGCTCTGACTAGAGCGATAGAGGAGATAGCACCCTACTGCGCAGGGTGGGCACTGACCGAAAAGGTCGGTGATATCAACCGTCTGGCTTCAGCTAGGCACCGCATCCTTGCCTACAAGGAATTTAAGATTCCAAAGAAGTCGGGTGGAACCCGTAAGATCACCGCTCCGACGGGTAAGCTGAAAGGCGTTCTCAAGTGTCTTTCGCAGATACTGACAACGTATTACGAGCCACATGAATCAGCTCACGGCTTTATGCCCGGACGTTCTGTGGCAACCAACGCAGATGTGCATGTCGGAAAGAACTATGTGCTGAACATAGACCTTAAGGATTTCTTCCAGAGTATCTCATCGCAGAGAATAACCAGAGCGTTGACACGCCATGGACTCAGTCAGGATGTCGCCGAGCTTATCTCCCGACTGGCAACTATCCCTACCGTGAAAGAAGGATCGGATATCAGCATACATGCTCTCCCACAGGGGTCACCATGCTCACCCATCCTGTCCAACATGGTATGTGTAGATCTGGACAAAAGACTTTCTGGTCTGGCCAAGCAGTTCAGGGTAGATTACACCAGATATGCAGATGACATGACCTTCAGCAGTAATCACAACGTGTATTCAGCTGACGGAAGATTCTTTGAGGCACTGCGAAGCATAGTGGTAGAATGCGGGTTTGTGCTCAATGAGAAGAAGACACGTCTGCAGAAGAGAGGTTCAAGACAGGAAGTGACAGGAATCTTGGTGAACACTAAGCGCAATTCCCACCGGTCTTTCCGCAAGAACCTCAGAGCCGCAGTATTCTCTGCGGAGACCAACGGATGTACTCATAGGGAGTATATGAGAATCATGGGAAGGATCAGTTACTTGTCGATGCTGCGAGGCAAAGAAGACCCATGCGTAAAACGTATGCAGGCAATAATGTCGAAAGTAGCTGTAACAAAATAACGACTGCCACTTTTTGGCATGGTGAGTTATTTCCTTTGTATCATGAAAATTTAAGAAGTTATATGGCAACAGTAGAAAGAAAGCAGAAAAGAACATTGCTCACATCGATGGAAGATGTCATTGCTAAGGCTAAAGAGCATAGCCTTACCCCAGAATTCTATAAGGCCGCAGCTGCCAGCCTGAAGTATATCTCATCAACCCTTGAACTCTCAAAGGAGGAAGCATTGCTGTTGTCATTGTTCTTTGAGAAGAGTTCATCCAATCGCATCTGGATACACAATCTTGCCGACTTGGTGAATACCTCGACCATCAGAATCATCTCGATGATGAATGTCGCAGATGACCTTGTCAAGAAGGGCTATATCAAGAGCAGTAACAATAAGAATGACGAAAACTGGTATGCCGTGCCAAAGAGCGTGATTGACTGCATCAGACAGAATACCAAGATAGTCCCAAAGCCTACCACAAATCTCTCATTTGATGATTTCTTCGAAAGACTGGAAGAAATCATGGATGAGGATGATATCAAGTACTGGGACTTAAGAGAGCAGGTGGAGGCATTGGTCGATGGCAATCCGCATCTGCCATATTGCAAGATGGTTAAGTCGTACGACCTATATCCGGGGGAAGAGATTCTTCTTCACATCTTTGCCCATCGTCTGATTAATGAGGATGATGACATCATTGGTACCCACGATTGGGAAGATTACATGGATGGAAAGAGACATGTGAGACGAATACTCAAGGACCTGAAGAAGGGTGAATCTGAGCTGATTACAAAGAAACTCTTTGAGCCAACCACCGAGGACGGTGTTCGTGACCCGAATTACTACCACCTTACCGATAAGGCAAAGGATGAGCTATTCCCTGGTATGGACCTCGTGGAGAAAACAGCCAAGAACGACAAGACCTTGATATCGCATACTACTTTTGCTCCTAAGCAGCTATTCTACACCCCAAGGGTGCAGTCACAGATAGACCGCCTTGGAGAACTCCTAAAGCCCGAGAAATTCACGCAGGTGACCGAACGTCTCAGTGAAAACGGAATGAGAAAGGGATTTGCCTGCCTGTTTTATGGTTCCCCTGGAACCGGTAAGACAGAGACTGTCAATCAGTTGGCAAGACTTACGGGTCGAGACGTCATGGTCGTTGATGTGACGCAGATTAAGAGCTGCTGGGTCGGCGAGAGCGAGCAGAACATCAAGGGTCTCTTCGACCGCTATAGAGCCCTGGTCAAGAAGAACGAGGTCGCGCCGATACTTCTTTTCAACGAGGCAGATGCAGTGCTCGGCATTCGTCAGGAGGGTGCACAGAGGGCCGTTGACAAGATGGAGAACTCCATCCAAAACATCATCCTTCAGGAGATGGAGACGCTGGAGGGAATCATGATTGCCACAACCAACCTCACCTGCAATCTTGACAAGGCATTCGAACGCAGATTCATCTACAAGATTGAGTTTGAGCGTCCTACTCTTGAGGCAAAGACACAGATATGGAAGTCTATGATTCCATCACTGTCAGATGAGTTTGCAGTATCTCTGGCAAAGGACTACGACCTCAGTGGCGGTCAGATTGAGAACGTCTCCAGAAAGAGAACAGTAGAGCAGATTCTTAGCGGAGTGGAACCAACCGAAGATATGATTCGCGAGTATTGTAGGGCGGAGACTCTTAATGACAAGCAGACCAATCGTCAGAGGATTGGATTTTAACCCCGAACGGGTACAATTGTCTTTACAAGAAAGGCTTTTGTACCCGTTTGGGTATAATTATACGATCGGATCTCCGCAGAACTTCTTTCGCGAGCAGTCCTTGCATCTGAATCCTGCCCACACTCCGTCAAAATGTTCTATTGCTGAATCCAGCAGTGACGGTTCATCAGTAAGTATTCCAGCCTCGAAGTTTCTGGTCTTTGCACTCTTCATGCCGATGCCGGCACCAGTAAGGTTGGCTGAGCCAACATACACTTCATCAAGGTCGAAGATCATCATCTTAAAGTGCACGCGTGGACACAGGGCTCTTTCCAGTCTCTTTGCAAGAATCGGATACTTATCAAACTCCTCACGAAAGATCGGGCCAGGTTCTTTTGCGTGGATAAGCCGCACTTCCACTCCCCTTTCCAGCAGCTGGGCCAAGACTCCAAGAAGAGGCTCGGAGGAATTCCCCGCCTTCACATGAAGGTCCTTGATATCAGCTGTTCCTATCCAAAGGGACTTCTTGACAGATGATATCTTCTCAATCACTTCCGAGTAGTGTGCTTCGTCCTGGATGTATTTGATATATGCCATACCTTCAATTTTATTATGCAAAAATAATCAGTTTCAATTCAAGTGCAGCGATACTTATGCATCTTTCTCGTTCAACAATTTGGCGGCCTTCCTGAGATAGTATTCATCATCTTGACAGGCAAGGAACTGAATCAGTCTTCCTCTGATGTTAAGATTGACTCGATGCTTTACGGGATCATTGCTTACGAATGGTTCAATGGTTTCCTTTAGCATTTTCACTGTGGTAAGTATCTCAACAAGAGCCTCATAATCTGGATGATTACTGTCGTATCCGTGCTTCTCTAGTCTTTTTAAAATTGTTTCCATATGTATGATTTTGCTGCAAAAGAACACATTTGCATTGCCAATGATAAGCAGTCGGGAAAATAAAGATCTGATACTCACTAGCAAATATACATTATACTGCCTAAATTTGGCAGTGGAAAACATTTCCTTTGCACCAGAAACAAAACGACACGTTATGGCTAAGAACTATTTCAACAGGTACATCTGGCTTATCGACCTGATCCAAAGAAGCGGTCACATAAGCTTTGAGGATATCGACAGGGCCTGGAGGCGAAGCACGTATAACGAATACGGAGAAAGCCTTTCAGAGAGGACATTCTTCAATCATAAGAAGGCGATTTACGATACATTTGACATCGAGATCAAGTGTGACAGGTCTCTCGGTTACTACATCTCCAACGACGATGACGTACAGTCAGATTCACTAAAGAACTGGATGCTTCAGTCTCTTTCGCTGAACAGCATCATGAATGAGGGTTCTGACCTGCGAGACAGGATTATCTGCGAGGATGTCCCTTCCAGTCAGAAATGGCTGCCGGAGATAATGGCCGCCATGAGGGATGGTAAGAAACTGGAGATGACCTATCAGAGTTTCTGGAAGAGCGAAGCCCACACTTATGCTGTAGCACCTTACTGCCTCAAGCTCTTCAAGCAGAGATGGTATATGCTTGCTAAGAGTGATGCTTACGAACACCCTAGAATCTACGCTCTGGACAGGATCCATTGCCTGACCCAGACCAAGCAAAGTTATAGGTTGCCGAAAGGATTCGAGCCGAAGGAGACTTTCAGAAAGCTCTTCGGAGTGATTTTGGACAACGGTCCGGTGGAGAATGTGCTCATAAGGGTATCTGAAGACCAGGTCAAGTACTATCGCACATTGCCTCTTCACCACTCTCAGGAAGAGGGTGAGTCCGGAGATGGGTATACAGAGTTCTCATATCGGCTGGTACCGACTTATGACTTCACTCGTGAGCTCCTGTCTAAAGGGGATACCATTGAGGTCATGAGCCCTCTATGGCTTCGAAAGGAGATAGCAAGAGAGCTAAGAAGGGCTATAAAGATGTATGACGATGTGGAAGATGGAGAATAACATATGAAGGATTTTATAGCGATAGATTTTGAGACAGCGAATGAGTGTCCATCAAGTGTATGCAGCATAGGTGCTGTACTGGTAAGGGACGGAGAGATTGTCAATTCGTTCTACAGTTTGATTAGGCCTGAACCTGATTACTATAAGTGGTTCTGCCAGCAGGT
>JAFZGK010000002.1 GCA_017555445.1 Bacteroidales bacterium | reverse complement strand
TGTGGATCTTAACTCGAGATACAAGGTAAACTACAAGTTCAACGGTAGTTTCGCAATCACATACTCGAACGACCAGTCGGGTGAGAAAGGAAGCCCGGACTTCTTCCAGACCAGAAACTTCGCCGTACGCTGGACACACTCTCAGGATTCCAAAGCAAGACCTGGAACAAGCTTCTCAGCATCGGTAAACTTCTCCAGCCCTTCGAACAGCAAATATAACTCTACAAGTGTTCAGGAGGCCCTTCAGAACCAGATTTCATCATCAATCTCATATTCGAGAAACTGGAACGGAAAGTTCAACCTTTCTGTCAATGCATTGCATAGCCAGAACTCAAGAGACAGTTCGTATTCGTTTACTCTTCCTAATGTAACTTTCTCAGTGACAAAGTTCTATCCGTTCAAGAAGAAAGTAAGGGTCGGAAAGGAGCAGTGGTACGAAAAGTTCTCTCTCGGATATAACACTTCATTCCAGAACAGGATCAACTTCAAGGCTTCTGAATTCAAGCAGCCGGGACTCCTTGACAAGTTCCAGAACGGAATGAGCCATAATTTCCAGATCGGTCTTCCAAATTTCACCGCATTCAAGTATATCAACATCACCCCTAACATAACTTATGGAATGAACTGGTTCTTCCGTAAGACAGAAAAGGAGTATAATCCTGAAACAAACAGGGTGGAAGATATCAAGGGTCATGCATTCAGCACCTTCGGAGCAACGCACAATTATTCCGGAGGCATATCTATGAGCACACGTGTTTATGGTATGTTCAATTTTGGCAAGCATCGCAGGATTCAGACCATCAGACACGTCGTTTCTCCATCACTGAGTGCTTCATTCAGCCCTGAAAAAGGCACGTACTTCAACGGATGGAGAACCCTCACATACACTGATGTCAATGGTGTCGAGAGGACTCAGGACTATAACATCTATTCAGGTCAGATGAATTCTGTGCCAAGCAAAGGAAAGAATGCAAGTCTGAGTTTCAGCCTTGGTAACAATTTCGAGGCAAAAGTACGTGACATCAAGGATACCACAGGAACAGGAAGCAAGAAGATCAAACTGATCGACCAGCTTAACTTCAACACGGGATACAATTTCCTTGCTGACTCGTTGAATATGAGCAATGTAGGTGTAACAATGTCAACATCTGTATTCGGCAAGCTCGGTATCAGTGCCAATGCGACCTTTGACCCTTACGCAATGCTTGTGGACAAGAGCAACCCTTCCGGCCGTCGAATCAGCAAGTTTGCAATTACCCAGGGACAGGGTCTTCTCAGAATGAATAATGCTAGCGTATCACTCTCTTATTCACTTTCAGGAGAAGGCAAGATTAACGGAAACGACGGAACGAAACAGGCTGGAGGCAATCCGGCAGACCACTATACAAGAATCTACTATCATCCTGTCACCGGGGAATATATTCCTGGAGGCTGGTTGTATTATACCAATCCTAACGTTCCGTGGTCAGTCAACTTCAACTATTCGTACAGCTATAGAAGCGGCTGGCAATATTCTAATGGTCAGGTAATCAAGAAAAATACTCATACTCAGACTATTGGTATCAGCGGTAACGTAAGCCTTACACCGAGACTCTCGCTGAACATGAGTACCGGTTTCGATTTGATGGCATTGAAGATGACAACAACTCAGATAGCGGCAAGATATGACCTTCACTGCTTCAATATTGACGTTACATGGGTCCCTACAGGTCAGTGGGAGTCGTGGAGCTTCAGAATTGCAGCCAATGCAGCAGCTTTGGCAGACCTTTTGCGATTCAAGAAGAGCAGCAGCTACTGGGACAACAATTATTAATACTAAAATCCCCTGCTACGATTGCGGGTTAGATTATTTTTATTATCTTTGTGTATCCCCAGATCAGTTCTGTCTGAAATTTAAATCAATTTAAAAAGTTTGTAATGCATAAGATTTTTGATCTTAAGGAGATGGATATTGAGAAACTCCGTTCTCTTGCATCTGAACTTGAAATCAAAGGTTTCAAGAAGATGGAAAAGGATGATCTCGTATATGCCATTCTCGATGAGGAAGCGAGAAAGAATGCGCTGAATGCACCGGATAAGCCGGAAAGATCCCGCAGAGGACGCCCTAAGAAATCTGAAAAACCAGCAGCGCAGGAGCCGGCTAAAGCAAAAGAGCCGGTTAAAGAGCCTGAAAAGAAGAATGAGCCTAAGGTAGAAGCACCTGAGGCTAAAGATGATAACTCTGAAGTGTCTGGCGAAAAGAAGACACAGCAGAACAAGCGTGGACGCAAACCGAAAGCTAACAAGACTCAGGAGCCAGCAGAAACACCTGCAGCACAGGTAGATGTTAAAGAAGAAAAATCTGTTGCAGAGCCTGTTGAAAAGTCTGTAGAAACTACAGATGAGAAACCGCAGGAAGAAGTCGCTCCAAAGCAGCAGAAGAGCAAGAAGAAGAGGGAGAGGATTGCAAAGAACAACACTCCTAAGCCTGATGCTCCTGCAGACACTCCTGTTGAGCAGGCGCCTAAAAAGGAGGCCCCAGAGAACTCTGAAGCCCAGGAACCACAGAAGCAGCAACCTAAGCAGGAAAAAGCTCAGCCACAGCAGCAGCCAAAACCGGTAATTGAATTTGACGGTGTTGTAGAGGCTACAGGTGTCCTTGAGATAATGCCTGACGGTTATGGTTTCCTCCGTTCATCTGACTACAACTACTTGAACTCCCCGGACGATATCTATGTTTCACAGTATCAGATCAAGCAGCACGCGCTCAAGACAGGTGATACAGTGACAGGAGAGATCAAGCCACCGAAACCAGGTGATAAGTACTTCCCTCTTGTACGCATCAAGTTCATCAATGGACGTACACCGGAATTCATCCGTGACAGGATTCCGTTTGATTTTCTTACTCCTCTCTTCCCTGAGGAGAAGTTCAACCTTCTCGGAAACGGCCATAACGACATGTCATGCAGAATCGTCGACATGTTCACACCTATCGGAAAGGGACAGCGCGGACTTATCGTAGCGCAGCCTAAGACTGGTAAGACAATGCTCCTCAAATCAATTGCAAATGCAATTGCAGACAACCATCCTGAGGTTTATATGATCGTACTCCTGATCGATGAACGTCCTGAAGAGGTGACCGACATGGCACGCAGCGTAAAGGCAGAGGTGGTTGCATCTACTTTTGACGAGCCGGCTGAAAGACATGTGAAAGTAGCTAATATGGTGCTTGAAAAGGCTAAGAGAATGGTTGAATGTGGCCATGATGTAGTAATACTTCTTGACTCGATTACACGCCTTGCACGTGCCTACAATACAGTTCAGCCAGCTTCAGGAAAGGTCCTTTCAGGAGGTGTTGATGCAAACGCCCTTCACAAGCCTAAGAGATTCTTCGGTGCGGCACGTAATATCGAGAACGGCGGATCGCTCACAATCCTTGCTACAGCCCTCACCGAAACAGGCTCAAAGATGGATGAAGTCATCTTCGAGGAGTTCAAGGGAACAGGTAACATGGAACTCCAGCTCGACAGACGTCTCTCGAATAAGAGAATCTTCCCTGCAGTGGATGTAACATTGTCAAGCACACGTCGAGACGACCTCCTTTACTCCCCTGCTCTTGCCAACCGCATCTGGGTAATGAGAAAGTTCCTTGCAGACATGAACTGCATCGAAGCCATGGAGCTTCTCCAGAACAGGATGCAGCGCTATGGAACAAATGACGCTCTCCTCCAGAATATGGATAAGGAAGACATGTAAAAATGACATAAAAAACTCGGGATCATACGATTCCGAGTTTTTTTTAATCTATAACATGAGGTTTATTTGTCCTTGCGATCTCTGTGATCTCTCTTATGCAGATCGTCCTTCAGCTTCTCATCTCTTGCCTTCATATCAGCCTTGGCATCATCGATCTGCTTGTCAAATTTTGCCTTGAGCTGTTCTTTATTCAACCCTTTTGTCTCTGCATCAGTCTGAGTAGACTTGAGATTATATCTGACCTCATTCTTCATCAATTGGATATTGTCGTAAAGTTCGGCTCGTTCAATTGCACGACGGTAATGACGAAGTGCAGCCATCTGAGTCGGGAATGTGTATACTCTTTCTGATTCTACGCATACATCACCATCATATGTATAGGTCTTCACGTCAATGATGCCGTCGAAGATATGTGTATAGACCACTGAATTGCCGATTATATCGACCTTCTGTACGTCAGGACTGCGATCTCTGATCGCCTTGTCCATGAACTCACGGTCCTGACGGAACGGTTCATCCATCATGGCCTTGTTCTGCTTGTCAGTGCTGGTGCAGGCTGTCATCGCAGCAAACATGGCTGCAATAGACACAATAATAAAAACATTTCTCATAACACTAATAAATTAATCGTGCCATGAGAAATGTCAATATCTGTGCCGAGAGTCCTCAGCTAGTCAATGAATCAATACTGATCCCAGCTCTTGATCTGGATGTCATCAATTGACATCGCGCAGAAAGCACGGATAAATGCAGTTGCAAGACGTGCGTTTGTGATGAGAGGGATGTTGTAGTCTATGGCTGCACGACGCACATGATAGCCGTTAGTCAGCTCTCCATGCGAGAAGTTCTTAGGGATATTGATCACGAGGTCAATCTCCTTGTTTGCAAGCATATCCATTGCAGCCTTATACTTTCCTGCAAGTGCCGGATCTGCAGCTTCTGTAGGCCAGATCACGCGCTCTGCTGGGATGCCGTTTTCATTGAGATACTTAGCTGTACCTTCTGTTCCGTAGAGATTGTACCCTCTGTCATGAAGAAGTTTGCATGCATTGAGCAGATCAGCCTTCTGAAGTGCATTTCCTGATGAAATAAGGATGTTCTTCTTAGGGATCTCGTATCCTACTGAAAGCATAGAGTTAAGAAGTGCTTCATTGAAGTCGTCACCGATACATCCTACCTCTCCTGTAGAGTGCATATCCACACCGAGTACAGGGTCTGCCTGCTGGAGACGTGAGAACGAGAACTGCGAAGACTTGATACCTACATAATCAAGGTCGAATGCAGACTTGCGCGGAGCTGCTGGCTTCAGTCCAAGCATCGCTTTAGTTGCCAGCTCGATCATATTGATCTTGAGCACCTTGGAAACGAATGGGAAGCTTCGTGAAGCACGAAGGTTACACTCGATTACCTTTATGTAGTTGTCCTTTGCAAGGAACTGGATATTGAACGGACCTGTAATCTCAAGAGCGGCAGCAATCTTCTTTGCAATCTTCTTGATGCGACGTACAGTCTCCACATAAAGTTTCTGTGGAGGGAACTGGATTGTAGCGTCACCTGAGTGTACACCTGCAAACTCGATATGCTCAGAGATTGCATATGCTATAACCTCTCCGTTATCAGCAACTGCATCAAACTCGATCTCCTTGCAGCGCTGCATGAATTCAGACATCACAACCGGATGTTTCTCAGACACTTCCGCAGCAAGGCCAAGGAAGTTGCGGAGCTCCTCATGGTTGTAGCATACGTTCATAGCTGCACCCGAAAGCACGTAGGAAGGACGCACGAGAACAGGGAAACCTACCTGGTCGATGAACTGGTCTACCTCATCAAAATTTGTAAGTTCCTTCCACTTAGGCTGGTCGATGCCGAGAGCATCAACGATTGACGAGAACTTGTGGCGGTCCTCAGCCTTATCGATCGATGTAGCCTTTGTTCCGAGGATATTCACCTTATTCTGGTCGAGTCTGAGTGCAAGGTTGTTTGGAATCTGACCTCCTACAGAAACCACTGTTCCGTGTGGGTTCTCAAGATCATGGATATCCATCACACGCTCGAATGTGAGCTCGTCAAAATAGAGACGGTCACACATATCATAGTCTGTCGATACTGTCTCAGGGTTGTAGTTGATCATCACTCCCCTGTATCCCTGGTTGCGGATTGTCTGGAGTGCATTTACCGAACACCAGTCGAACTCTACAGAGCTACCGATACGGTATGCACCTGAACCGAGAACGATTACTGAATTCTTATCGTGCTGATACTTAACGTCATTAAAGTTACCACCGTAAGTAAGATAGAGGTAGTTTGTTGCTGCAGGATAGTCAGCTGCAAGTGTATCGATCTGCTTCACGCATGGAACGATTCCATGAGACTTTCTAAATGCACGTACGATATCCTCGGCCATTTCAGTGTCCATTCCCTTATAGAGGGCGTTTGCCACCTGTACGTCTGAAAAGCCCTGTACCTTAGCCTTCTTGAGGAGCTCTACAGGCATCTGCTCGCAGTTGTCATACTTGCACATCTCCTTGTGAGTATTCACAATACCCATGAGCTTATTGAGGAACCACTTGTCGATCTTTGTGAGTTCATGGATCTGATCTACTGTATAGCCTGCCTGCATAGCCTTGCTGATCACGAAGATACGGTTATCAGTAGGCTCGTTGAGTGCCTGGTCGATGTCATCAACCTTGATATCCTTGTTGCCTACGAAACCGTTTGCACCCTGTCCAATCATACGAAGACCCTTCTGGATGATTTCCTCGAAGTTACGGCCGAGCGACATCACCTCACCTACAGACTTCATGCTTGAGCCGATCTTGCGAGATACGCCTGTGAACTTGGAAAGATCCCAACGAGGTATCTTGGCTACAACGTAGTCGAGTGCAGGCTCGAAGAATGCCGGAGTTGACTTTGTCACTGAGTTCTTGATGTCGAAGAGGCCGTATCCGAGACCGATCTTTGCTGCTACAAAGGCGATCGGGAATCCTGTTGCCTTTGAAGCGAGGGCAGAAGAACGGCTGAGACGGGCGTTCATCTCGATCACATAATATTCCATTGAATCGGTGTCGTAAGCGTACTGTACGTTACACTCACCCACGATTCCGATATGACGTACCATCTTGATTGCGAGGTCGTGAAGGAACTGACATTCCTTTGCGCTGAGAGTCTGGGTCGGAGCCACAACGATAGACTCGCCGGTATGGATTCCGAGAGGGTCGAAGTTCTCCATGTTACAGATTGCGATACAGTTGTCATAACGGTCACGCATCACCTCATACTCGATCTCCTTCCATCCCTTGAGAGACTTCTCTACAAGCACCTGTGGCGAGAATGAGAATGAACTTTCACAAAGTGTAACGAGTTCCTCTTCATTGTTACAGAAACCCGAACCGAGACCACCGAGTGCATATGCTGCACGCACGATAACCGGATAACCAAGCTCCTTCGCTGCTTCTTTAGCTGCTTCAACAGTCTCAACTGCATGTGACTTGATAGTCTTTACGTTGATTTCAGCAAGCTTTGCATTGAAGAACTCGCGGTCTTCAGTATCCATGATAGCCTGAACAGGAGTACCGAGTACCTTTACGTTATATTTATCAAGGATTCCTGCCTCGTAAAGCTCTACACCGCAGTTGAGCGCAGTCTGACCTCCGAATGCAAGGAGAATTCCCTGAGGAGCTTCCTTCTGGATGACTTTCTCAACGAAGTATGCTGTCACTGGAAGGAAATATACCTTGTCAGCAACCTGCTCAGAAGTCTGGACAGTAGCGATATTTGGGTTGATGAGAATGGTTTCGATACCTTCCTCCTTGAGTGCCTTGAGTGCCTGTGAACCTGAGTAGTCAAACTCTCCGGCCTGGCCGATCTTGAGTGCTCCTGAACCGAGCACTACTACTTTCTTTATGCTGTTGTCAATCATATTCGTGCTCATTTAAAGTTTAGATACAAATTCATCGAGTGGAGTAACGTTCTCATTGAGGCCAACGCAAACTTCCGGGGCGAAGTTGGTACCTGCGAACGGCTTGCTCTTGTGACGGATTCCATCGATTGCACCGTCGTTAAGGTTTGTGAAGTAAACCTCCCAGTCCTTAGGCATTGTTGCCTCCTTTACAGCGCGATAGACGTTCTGTGAAGAAATATATGTACGGTTTGTACCTTCCTTTCTGACAGGCTGATTTGCACCTCTGTGCGGACGCTGAAGTCTTACAAGTTCGAATCCTGCCGCCTTTGCGATAAGATGGTAACCCATACCAAGGCCGTACACCGGCTTGCTTCCTTCAAGGACCTTCTTAAGCACTTCAACTGTCTTCTCACAACTGCATGTGCATCCAGGACCATTTGAAATGTATACGCCGTCATACTCGAGTCCTGTATAGTCATAATCGAAAGGAACTCTGATCACTTCCACACCTCTGTCGAGAAGGTTGCGGATGATGCTGTGCTTCACTCCGAGATCGACTACTACCACTTTCTTACCCTCAGCAGTTGCAGCAAGACTTCCGTTGATGTTCTCCACCTCCTTAGCTGGCTGAGACTTATAAGTGATAGGCTCAGCACATGTGACATCGGCTGGGGTCGCCTTTTCAGTCACTTCCGGAGCAGCAGCACCTTCAGGGATGATTGACGCAGTCATAGTACCCTTTTCACGAAGAACCTTGGTAAGTTCACGGGTGTCGATGCCATAGATACCTGTAAGACCCTGCTCCTTCATCCACTGCTCAAGTCCCTTAACAGCTTCCCAGTTGCTATAGTCCTCGCAATAGTCAAATACTATAAGTCCCTTTGGATGAATCTTCTCAGATTCCAGATTCTTTGAGAGCTTCTCTGCAAGGAGTTCTTCAGAAGGCACGCCATAGTTTCCGATAAGTGGATAAGTGAGGCACAGAAGCTGTCCGCTGTAGGTTGCATCGGTGAGCTGTTCCGGGTATCCCACCATTGATGTGTTGAATACCACCTCTCCGTGCACTGCCTTATCGCTGCCGAATGAGTAGCCATGGAATTCCAAGCCGTTCTCGAGTCGAAGTGTTGCTTTAAGTTTCATTCTATATAGCTTTAAATTTAATTATCTTTCCTGCCCCTGATGGGTATATAAAAAAATGACCATTTCTCAACAGAGAAAATGGCCGACAGTAATAGTAGTAAAAGGAGAAACGAAAGACTGTGCATTATCTTGTAATGCGTTCACATTCAGATATGTACAGACGTCGATTCGTTTACACATAACATTTCCTTTTAATATTTTTATATTTCACTGCGAAATTTCATTCGCAAAACTTGGCGAAGATAGTCATTTTTCAGGGAATTCTACAAATTAAATTTCGGTTTCTTTACCTTTTATGGTAATTTTGCAGACGATTTAGAAAAAAGCTATGTATATCAGGAACGAAGATACAATATGTGCACCTGCAACGGTGCCGGGAACAGGAGCAATATCCGTGATCAGAGTAAGTGGTCCGGATGCATTGTCGGTTGCAGACAAGGTCATACACTGTCGTAAAGGCAATATTTCGGAAGCTGAAGGATACACTATCAAATTCGGCTACATCCATGATATGTCAGGAGCTGTGCTTGATGAAGTGCTCGTAAGTGTCTTCAAGGCACCATATTCATACACAGGTGAAAACTCTGTCGAAATCTCATGTCACGCCTCATCTTATATTGTGACGTCCGTAATGGATCTTCTATATACAGCCGGTGCACGTGCAGCAGAGCCAGGAGAATTCACTCAGAGAGCTTTCCTTAACGGCAAGATGGACCTCGCTCAGGCAGAAGCAGTTGCTGACGTGATCGCTTCCCAGAATGCTGCAGCTCACAGAGTTGCGTTCAAGCAGATGAAGGGTGGTTTTTCTGCTGAACTCAAGGACATGCGTGCAGAGTTGCTTGAAATCGTATCATTGATGGAACTCGAGCTTGATTTCAGTGAAGAAGAGGTGGAATTTGCTGACAGATCTCATCTTGATGACCTGCTTATACGCGTGACCGATCACGTAACAAGGCTAATTGATTCCTTCCGCTTAGGAAATGCCATCAAGAACGGTGTCCCTGTTGCGATTGCAGGAGCGACAAACACAGGTAAAAGCACACTGCTCAATGCGTTCCTTGGTGAAGATCGTGCGATCGTTTCAGACATACACGGTACTACTCGAGACACCATTGAGGAAACATTGAACATCGACGGTATATTGTTCCGTTTCATTGACACAGCTGGTCTGAGAGAGACAGAAGAAGTTGTAGAAAAGATTGGTATCGAAAGAACATTCAAGAAAATTTCCGAAGCCTCAGTAGTACTTGGAATGATCGACCTGACACGTGATTTCGAGAGTTCTTGCGAAACTGTCCGCGAGATAGTTGAAAAGGTGGATTTTTCTACTCAGAAATTGGTCATTTTGCTCAATAAAACTGATATTTCCGAGGTTAACAAAAATGTTATAATTCTGAACTTTATTGTTTCATTACTTGATTTAAAGAACATTAACTCCTCGGTCGTAGAGTCAGAGGAAAATTCTCTCAGCGAAGTACAGATCGTGCCGATTTCAGCCAAAACCGGAGCCGGAATCAGTGTTTTGCGCCACATTCTCGCCTCATCTCAGCGTGATCTTCTCGGTGACAGCGACACAACACTTGTCACCAACCAACGCCACGCCCAGGCCCTGTCCGACTCCCGCACCTCCCTCATCCGCGTCCGCGAAGGCCTCGCCACCGGACTCCCTACCGACCTCGCCGCTCAGGACATCCGCGAAGCAATCTACCACATCGGAAGTATTGTTGGTGAAATCTCAACCGACGAAGTCCTCGGCAACATCTTCAGAAACTTCTGCATCGGAAAATAAATAACGAAATCAACGGAAATCGCCAGAAAAGACATCTTTTCAAAAACACCCACTAAACCACTAATATATAGGTAGTTACAAAGTGTTTCGCCAAAACTACCCATATCAGTCGTTTTCATCAGAAAAGAATTTGGGGGACAATTTAAGTTGTTTTTGTCCCCCGCATTTAGTAAATTTGCCATAGTTAAAACCTAGTCGGATAGAAACATTATGGCAACAATAACACTCACCCTTTCAGCTCGCACGAGCAAAGACACCGGCAAAGCCGAGATCCTACTCCGCTACCGAAACACACGCGAAGTCGCCCTTCGCGCCCACACCCGTGTCTTCATCCTTCCGAAATACTTTGTTGACGGCCAGATCGTCATCAAAAACCGACTCATCACCCCCGAAGTAAAAGAAGCCCAGGATGCAAAAGCACTCATCGAGCGCATCATCTCCCACCTCACAGAGAAAGGAAACAACAAAGCCATCACCGACTTCACCCAGGACTGGGCACAAGACACCATCGACCGTCTCCTCTTCCCCCAGAACTACACCCAGCCCGAAAGTGACGAAATCTATTTCCACGACAAAATCGACGCCTTCCTTAAATTTAAGAAGGTATCCCTCGAACGCCACAAGACATACAAAATCATCTTCAACATCGTCAAGCGCTTCGAGATGTACACCAACAACCACATAACCCTCGACAAAGCAGACGGAGACACCCTGCGAGCCATCGAAGACTTCTTCCGCACAGAGCACACCCTCTTCAAAGAAAAGAAACTCAAATACCGCACAACACTCGCACCCGTAGCCAAATACAAATACGTATGGGAGAACTCCCCACACGAAAGAGCCCCCAAGAAACGCAGCGACAACGCCATCGTAACCTACATGAGCGCCATACGAGCATATTGGCGCTGGTGCATCGACATGGGCTACACCAAAAATGACCCATTCCGCAAATACACCGTAGGCTCACAGAAATATGGCACACCATATTACCTCACCACAGAAGAACGAGACATATTATATAAAGCAGACCTCGGCAAAGGCAAAGAACTCAACCTCGCTCGAGACATGTTCGTCTTCCAATGTTACCTCGGATGTAGAATCAGCGACCTGCGCGACCTCACACAAAGCAACATCGTAACAAGCGACAACGGCACAGCAGTACACTACATCCCAAGCAAAACCAAAGAAGAACGTCCGCGCGTAGTAAAAGTATACCTATCCCCTACCGCCCTTGAAATCCTGAACAAATACATAAAAGACAACAACGCCACCATATTCCCATACATCGGTACAGGCAAACTCAACGACCTCGTACGTGAAGCAATGAAAAAAGCAGGCATCACACGAGTAGTCACCACAGTCAACCCACGCACCAAACAACCTGAGCAACATCCGATATGCGACGTCGCCAGCTCACACATGGCCAGACGAACCTTCATCGGCAACCTATATAAAAAGGTAAAAGACCCGAACCTCGTCGGCAAACTCTCAGGCCACTGCGAAGGCTCAAAAGCATTTGCCAGATACCGCGACATCGACGACGACATGATACGAGAAATGACCAACCTATTGGACTAAGAAAAGGCCGGAGCAATCCGGTCTTTTTCAATAATATACAGTATCTTTGCAAAAAGCATGAACCATGGATCACCAACAAGCACAAAACATAATAGCCACCCTCAAATCCTACTCAGCAACAGCTGAAGATGCCCTCATAAACCTCGGTAAATACGACTACAGAGAAGAAGCAAACCAATGGCACAACGACGCCCAGCCAAAACTCCTCGAACCCGAACACCCAACCCTCAGAGGCCTATACTACAAACTCGCCCACCACATCATCACAATCCCCTGCTATCCCCACAACATCGAACGAGATAGCCAGATAAGCCGTGCAAACATCGAATCATTCGTAAACTATCTGACAGTAAGCAACGACACCCTCACTGCCGCTGCCTTCAACCGCATACAGATAGAACCAATCCAAGACATAGCCAAAGCCTTCAAAGAGCTAAACCTCCAGAATGAAGCACGTATCCTAAACAACATATACGAATTCGCCTACGGCATACGCAAATGGTACAAAGCAGCCAAATGCAACCCAGGCACACCAATCAACATCAAACTAGAACTCAACTACGACCAGGTCACCCCACAAGAACAATCCGCAGACGCAGGATTCAAAACCTTCACAGACCTCTTCAAACCAACCTGCAACTACACCACATCCGACAAACGAGCCCTATACAAAGCACTCAAAGCCATATACGACACAAACGACGAAAAAGTCGCCGACAAAATCGTCATGGCAATCATACTCATATTAAGAAATAGGCCAACATTCAAAAAGCCATTCAGCGACACAGCAATAGGCACCTGCAAAAAGAAAACCTTCGCATCCCTCGGCAAAACAGGTGCTTCAGTAAAAAGCTACACAGAAAACTCCCTCACCAAAGCCCCCAAGCTAACTGATGAAACAGTGAAACAAGCAGAAAACATCATACGAACAGCTTTAGGCAAAACCAAACAAACCCTTTAGACAATTTTAGACAAACCACCTTCAACCGCTTGAAAATCAAGCGGTTATTTTTATACCTAAAAAATTCTAAAAAACTTCATTTAGGCAAATTGAAGCCGTTCCCAAAACCCTCATCTTCGCAATCGGATTCATGAAAACAAGAATTATCGGCCGTTTTCATAATCAGACTGTCGAACAAGTGCGGAGACCGATAAATCCGCACCCAGGGACAAAACTTCCTAAAAAAACGAAAACAATGGAAGTTAACATCATAGAACTGGCAACCCAATGCCCGGATATCACAATATCCATCAAAGCATCCGACCTCCTAGCAGCAGGCCGCACCCTCAAAGACGAAATCCTTGAAGAGCTCCGTGCAAATCAAGAAGACCGCCCATCAGCAGCATCCGAGCAGCTCCTCAGCCGCGAAGAAACAATGGAAAAATTCAGAATCTCCAGCGCAACCATCTGGAGATGGAAAAAATGCGGCTACCTCGTCCCAGTCAAAGTCGGCTCAATGGACCGCTACCGTCTCTCCGACATCAACAACCTCCTAGCGAAAAAAGGAGGTGCACTATGAGCAGCCCAAAACACATCAGCGAAGTGATGCACCAGCTCGTGCTCAACAACCCCAATGACCCCTTCGCACAGATCCTCAGGCACTGTCCATTCATCCAGATCGAAATGCTCAAGAAAGGCTACATCTCATTCAACGACCTAACCCCAGAAGAATGTGACAGAATCATAGCCTACGACTTTGCAGACATCGATATCGAAGAACTAAGAAGAAAGGAGGCCCAAAATGACTAGAGAATACCTGCTATCCCGCACCAACAACGGAATAGACATCTTCCAGCACCTCATCCGCAAAGAATACCCGGACCACATCATGCACGTATCCGGCTCCACCTGCGGAGAATGCCCAGACCCCGTCTGGGCAGACGGTAGCATCATCCAAATCACGATAGACCGAATCCCTGTCCCAGGACAAAGACTCCCTATCTACAAAGCTCGCTACCACTACCCCGACGAACAACTCTTCGACGGAGACGCCATCGCCCTAGCTGCAGCCTACTACAACCAGCGCGGAGAACGACTCACCGAAGAACAACTCATCACCCGCCTAGCAAAAGAACTCTACATCAAAGAGCCAAGAAAGCCATTCTTCCAGCAAGAAGAAGAACCACAAGAAGAACCAAAGCCACAAGCCCCAGTCCTTCCACCTTGCCCCAAAATGAGCTTCTTCCGCAGACCCATCAAAAACACAAAACCATGCCGCGAAGCATCCCCACAAGACATCTACAAATACCTCGTCAGCGACTACGCCAAAGCCTACACCGAGCACATACGCACCATCGCCGACAACCGAGAACGCAGCCGCTACAAAGCAGCTAACCTCGACTACATCACCCCAGGAGGAACATTCCGCAGCCGTAAAGAAAACGAACTTATCCAAGCATCCGGCTATATGGTCATAGACTTCGACCACATACCCAATGCCAAAGGACTAGTCAAACGGCTCGCAAACGACACCAACTTCGAGACCATCCTAGCATTCCGAAG
>JAFZGK010000032.1 GCA_017555445.1 Bacteroidales bacterium | reverse complement strand
GGCATCAGCGGAGCAATAATACTGTTTACCACATAGGCTGGAGCGCATTTTCTGCTTATGATTCCGTTGTCTATACGGAAAAAATTACTACCTTCGGACGATTTTCGGCACGGCTGATAATTAACACACTAATAATTTAAACCAATTTTTTAAAGCTATGAAGAAAGCATTTTTAGCAGTCCTTTTTGCGACTCTCACTCTTGGACTTTATGCCCAGGAGCTCACAAATGTGAATGGTTTCGGTGGTAGAAGAGCACCTGTTGTTTCTCCACAGATCACTGATTCTACTGTTACTTTCCGTCTTGCAGCTGACTACGCTACTGTAGTCAAGCTCAACGGTACATGGGAAGGCGGTTACAATCTTGACATGCGCAAAACAAATGGTGTCTGGGAAGTTACGGTTCCTACACCAGCTCCTGAGATCTACACTTACAGCTTCAATGTTGACGGCGTGTCTGTAAACGACCCTCAGAACGTACTCGTTCAGAGAGACGGTTCACGTTTCCTCAACATGCTCATGATTCCTGGTAAGAAGACTGAGAACTATTTCGAGGCTAAGCAGCACGGAACAATCGTTCACCCTTGGTATGAGAGCAAGATCATGGCTACTGACGCACGTCGTCTTACAGTTTATCTCCCATACGGATATGAGAAGAACACAAAGACCAAGTATCCGGTTCTTTACCTCATGCACGGTGCAGGTGGTGACGAGGAGGCATGGCCATCAATGGGTCGCGCTGCTCAGATCCTTGACAACCTTATCGAGAAGGGTCTTGCTAAGCCTATGATCGTTGTTATGCCTAACACTAACAACAACCAGTACGCTGCTCAGACTCTCGGTATCCCTACTGCTGCTGTTGACTGGAACTCACAGGCTCAGTACCAGAACGCTTACGAGAGAAGCCTCGCTGAGGAGATCGTTCCTTTCATCGAGAAGAACTTCCGCGTTATCGCAAAGCCTGAGTCAAGAGCTATCGCAGGTCTTTCAATGGGTGGTGGTAACACTTACAACTGCTCTAACATGTATCCTGACATGTTCCGTTATGTTGCTCCATTCTCAGCAGCTATCTTCGGCGACATGAACAAGGAGGCTCTCAAGAAGATCAAGGATGCAGGTTGCAAGCTTTATTTCGTAGCTTGTGGTAACACTGACTTCCTCTTCGACACATCAAACAAGCTTGATGCAGCTCTTACAGAGATCGGTTTCCCTCACACTTACTATGTGACAGAAGGTGGTCACACTTGGGCAAACTGGAGAGATTACCTTAACACACTTGCTCCACTTCTCTTCAAGTAAGAATCACATCTCACTTATATGACAACGACCCTCTCCTGACTCAGGAGGGGGTTTGTTTTTTAGGAATTATTACGATATTTGCTGAATATGTTAGTGACGCTCTGCATAATTGCCGGCCTGGTTCTGGCCTTGATACCGAATATCCTCTGGCTTGTCGGATGGGTAGGCTGCAGGATTGCTGGTGTGAGCCTGCCGTACAGTTATTTCGGATTTGCTACCCTGGCGATAGTCATTATGTTCTGGGGTACGCTGGCTTACGGCTATTTCATCGGAAGATGGAATGTGGAGTCTGTCGCTGTAGAATATGCACATAAGGATATTCCGAAGGCATTCGACGGGTTCAGGATAGTACATATCTCAGACCTGCATCTGTCGACTTTCGATGATTCGCATGAGCGCTTTGAGACTTTCATCGAAGAGATAAACAGGCATTCTCCGGACCTGGTATGCTTCACGGGCGATATGGTCACTGTGGGCAGAGGCGAGGCTGAGCCATATACTGAGATTCTGCGAAAGATTTCAGCGAAGCATGGAGTTCTGTCCGTGCTTGGTAATCATGATTTCATGATCTATGGGTTCAACCCGGATGGTGACAGGGAGAAGGCTGTCCTTGATCTGGCTGACTATCAGGAAGATGTTCTTGGATGGAATCTTCTAAGGAATGAGAACGTCGTCATCGAGGGTAAGGACGGATCTAAGCTCACCGTCCTTGGAGTGGACAATGCGAATTTCAGCAATCAGGGTTTCAGGACCATCCACAGAGGAGATTTGAAGAAGGCTATGGAAGGTACTGACGGATTCCGGATACTTCTTTCGCATGATCCGAGTCATTGGAGTGCAGAGGTGGTTCCGGAAACGGATATTCCTCTGACTCTTTCAGGGCATACTCACAGCGCGCAGATCAAGATCCTCGGATGGAGTCCTGCGAAATGGTCATTCAAGGAGATTGCAGGACGATATGACAACGGTGACCAGACCCTTTACATCAATGTGGGTCTCGGCTGCACAGCTCCGTTCCGCCTTGGAGTCAACCCTGAAGTGACCGTCATCACTCTCAGATCGTTGTAATGGAGATTTTAGGATAAAGTATTCTCTCCTGACAAAATATGGGCGAACAGGCGAACCTTGTCGCATTCGCTTTCCTTAAGCCATTCGAGGACTTCTGACGGAGCCTCATTGAACTTTTCCATCACTTTACGGACTTCATTTTCATCAGAGCACTGTCTGAGTTCTCTTGTGATCTGAGCGTAGGTCTTTGCTGATCTCAGAAGGGACGGTGACAGGTGGCAATAGCCGTCAGGATTCTTGATCAGATATTGCTGATGGTATTCCTCTCCTGTGTAGAAGCAGTCCAGAGGGCATTTTTCCACTGCGAGAGGCTCATCGTACTTCTTCTGAACCTCCGCGAAGACTTCATTCACCGCATCTGCATCTGATTCATCTACCCAATATATGCCGGTGCGGTATCTTGTACCCACATCTTCTCCCTGACGGTCTTTCAGAAGCGGGTCGATGGACTTGAAGAACAGGCGGCAGAGAGTCGTCAAAGATATTAGTTCGGGGTCATATTCAACCTTCACACACTCCACATGACCTGTCTGATCCGTATATACCTGCTTGTATGTCGGATCGGTAACATGGCCGTTGGCATATCCCACCTCAGTGGCGAGGACGCCTTCAAACTGACTGATGTAATGCTGGGTGCCCCAGAAGCATCCACCTGCTAAATATATGGTTTTCATTATCTGATGTAATGAGGCATTTCTTCCGGGATGACCATAGATATCTCGACGAGGCCTGCGACTTCGCCGTTCTCCTTCCATGCGGTCTGGTAGATCATCTTCTTCAGGCCGTTCTTCTGGATGGTGTAGGCGTTGGTTCCGCCTGTTTCCAGAAGTCTTGCGATGATGGATCTGGAGTTGTCGTTATGACATGGGATGAGGCTCTTTCCGATGAGGTCACCATGTTTTGAGAATGTCTCCTTTGCCTTGTCGTTCATGTAGAGGATTACTCCTTCCTTGTCGCAGACTGTCACTGCGCAGTTCATTTCTTTTGCCCAATCTGGTATCATGATTCGATTATTTTACAACTTTCCACCTCAGTCTCCATATGCCGTTCTCGTATGAATGGCTTATCACCTTGAATGTGCCTATATCGCTTGTATTGGTCACATGTGCTCCGACGCATGCACAGGCGTCATAGTCTCCGATCCTGACGATGCGGAGAGTCTCGGATGCATCTTCCGGCAGTTTGCTCAGGTCCACGATGGATGCCGCCTGCTCGCGGGTCATGTATTCCATGGTGATGTCAAGGTTCTGCGCGATGACCTCGTTGATCTTCGCTTCAATCTCCGCCACCTGTTCTGCTGTCGGCTCTGCATCAAGGATGTAGTCGCACTTAGATTTCTTCTTCTCCACGTGCGCGTTTCTTGAACGCGGACAGCCGAACATCTTGACCATAGTGGCGTTCAGCAAATGTTCCGCTGAATG
>JAFZGK010000031.1 GCA_017555445.1 Bacteroidales bacterium | reverse complement strand
TTCGTCAAGACCGGGGCGGTGGAGGATTTCACTGCAGCGACTGAGGCCGAGATGCGGCTGTATAGCCCTACTGTCACGGATTTCATGATTGTGGTCAAGCGAAACCAGGTGGGAAAACCTCAGCCGTTCAATGCTATTCTGGTTTCTGACTGGACAGATCAGATGTCCAATTGTGCGTTCATGATTACAGAAGATGACGGGGGTACCCGTACGGACTGGAATTGTACGGCTTTAGTAAGAGTGGCATCAAAAAGCTACGGCATCGAGATGAAGATACCTTTCAATTCCAGGGATGATATTGTCTGGAGGGGTCAGTTAAGTGACAGATGGCTGGAGCAGAACAGCAACATTGTCGGTCACTTCGGTGATGTGGACCTTACTTTTGAGATTCTGTGACGGTCATTTCACAGTTTCGGCAGTCAAAATGAAGAGCGAATCTCTGACCGTTGTTGAGGAGGAAGAGAGGACCGGAATCCTTTGCCTTATGATAGCGGGGACATATTCCGAGTTCGTATCTGATGCAGTAGCGGGTGCGCATGAGCTCAGCGGACTGCTGGTGACCGATCTCATATGCCGGTTCTATCTCCTCTGCTCCAGTAGTTCTGTAGACAGATTCTGAAAGTCTGTTCGATACATTATATTTATAAGAGAGATTCTTCTGAGGGCAGGACTCCATACTCTCAATCATATTCACGTCCCTTCGGAGAATCTCTTTCTTATTGCATGCATTCCGGTCAAGGGCCTCAGCCAATGAACGTCTGATGCTGTTGAGAGCGGATGCACTCATGAAAGGCATGCTGCCTTCTGCAGGAAGTGAGACGAGCGAAAATCTGTAATGTCCTGCAGTCTTTCCGATCTGGCTGCGGAACATCTCAGACATCCTTTCGCGGTTGGAAGCTTCCTGTTCTCCTGCCTCGATCAGGACAGAAACCTGACGTCCGTCTTCGCTTGTCGCGGCAGCTACTACCGACCACATTCCATCCGTATTTGTGAAGGATATGTTCACGTCGGCAGAAATCTCTCTGACGCATGGCTGTCTGTCGATCTCCTTTTCAAATGCAGCGCTGATGTTGCGGAAAAGTCTTGCACCGACGAATATTCCCGGAACTGTCTTGCATCTGATCTGATTGCCGGAGCAGACATCTCCTCTGAATCCGGTCACAGTGCTGTCCTTTGCCACAAATGAGAAGCCATCGCCATTGCTCAGGATGATTCCTCCCTTGCAGAAGTCAACCGTGATTCCATCACGTGCCACAGACTTCACGGTGCCGATTTCCTCTCCCATCGACTTGGCTGAATCCATTGCTGCCCACTTTCCACGTGTGCCGTCAATGTAGAGTTCGGTATAACCTCTGTTGAATGTCTTGAATGTGTCCGGAGTGAATCCTCCGCTGATTTTTCCGAATGATCCTCGTGAGAAATCAGAAGGTCTGCGGGAAACAAGGTTCTCCAATGCGATGGAATAGTCGCGCACGACATTCTTGACATATGACTCGTTCTTGAGTCGTCCCTCGATCTTGAATGAAGTGATGCCGGCATCTGCAAGTTCCTCGATTCTGTTCTTCAGGTTATAATCCTTGAGGGAAAGCAGAGCCTTGTCCCTGACGAGAACCTTTCCGGATGCATCGACAAGGTCGTAGCGTGAACGGCAGGCCTGGATGCAGGCTCCTCTGTTGGCGCTTCTTCCGGCAATCTTCTCCGAAAGATAACACTGTCCGCTGTAGCAGACGCAAAGGGCTCCATGCACGAAGAATTCAAGCTCACAGCTGACAGCAGAACGTATGGCGCGGATCTGTTCAAGAGAAAGTTCCCTTTCCAGAATCAGTCTTGAGAATCCGAGACTTTCAAGGAATGCAGCATGCTCAGGCGTCCTGATGGCGCACTGAGTGGATGCGTGAAGAGGAATCCTGATTTCCTCGCGGAGGTTTCCGATTCCCTTGCGGGCCATTTCAAGGATGGCCATATCCTGGATGATGATGGCATCGGCTCCCGCATCCTGCACAGCAAGCATCTGCTGATAGGCGGAAGCCAGTTCATCATCATATAGTATGGTGTTCAGTGCCACAAAGATTCGGGCTCCGAACTTATGTGCATAATCGCAGAGCTGCCTGACATCATCTATTGTGTTACCGGCAGCTTGACGTGCTCCGAACTGCGGGCCGGCTATATACACAGCATCGGCACCGCAGTCGATAGCCGCGATGCCGATATTTCTGTCTCTTGCCGGAGCAAGCAGTTCAAGATTCATCATCAGATATTAGAGAGTCTTAAGCTGCTCCTTTGCAGTTGCGCCGTACTGTGCGTCGTTCTCGATCTTGAGATAGTACTCCTTAGCCTTCTCCTTGTTGCCAGCCTGCTGGTAGAGAACTGCGATTGTGCAGATCACGCCGTTAGCATCCTTAGCGTTTGGAGAAACCTCGAGATACTTCTCGTAGTAACCGATAACAACGTCAGAGCTCTGGTTGAGCTTCTGAGCTGCACTTGCAGCAAGCTTGTATGCGTTTGCGTTCTCAAGGCACTCGTTTGACTTGATGCAGAGATCAAGCATCTTCTGGTAATCCTTAGCCTTGTTTGCATCCTGAGCCTGCTTTATGTAAACCTGTGAGAGAAGCTTGTCAGCGTTCTCTGCCTGTCCGAGCTCCTTTGCCTTCTCAAGTGCTACAACAGCCTCGTCGAGGTTGTTAGCTCTCTGGTAAGCCTGACCAAGCTGGAGAGTGACTGCACCGTTCTCAGGCTCGATTTCGAGTACCTTCTTGAAGTTATCGATAGCTGTAGGATAATCCTTAGCTCTCATTGCAGCCTTAGCAGCTGTGTTATAGATCTGAAGGTTAGCCTGACCGATGAGGTTCTGAGCCTCCTCAGCAAGTTCTGTCTCACCGTAGCCCTCAGCTACAGTCTTTGCCTCAGCGAATGCCTCAGCTGCAGCCTCGAAATCCTTTGCGTTGTAAAGGTCCTTAGCCATGCCGAGCTGTGCTGAGCAGATAGCCTTCTTACAGTTGTTCACAAGATCAGTCGCCTCATCACCAAGGGCCTCACCCATTTCGAGAGCTGTCTTGAAATACTCAAGAGCTGCGCCGTTGTTGCCCATCTGAAGCTCCATTGCGCCGTTGTTGTAGTTTTCAGTAGCCTGGTTGATGTCCTGAGCAGAAGCCACGACTGCACTCATAGCCACTGCAGTAAAAAAGAGAATGATTTTCTTCATGATTTTATTTGGTTTTTTGTTTATATTAATTTCCTATTAATCACAGAAATGCAAAAATAGAAATTTTTGTCTTATTTTTGCAAACAAATTTAATGTAAGATGAAAATAGGATATAAAATTGCTCTGATCAGCACTATCGGACTCCTTGTAGCAAGCCTTGTGCCAGCTCAGGAAATACCTCTTCTTCCGTCAGATAAGTCGGTGTCACAAGGACAGTTGCCGAATGGAATGAAGTACTTCATAGTAGAGAATCCGACAGTGAAAGGAACAGCAGATTTTGCGCTTGTGAACAGAACTGACAACAGTGTTCTGCGCAAGTCGGATATCCGTATTTCATTCTCGGAATCTGTAATGGATTCGACCCTTCTTCATCTTATGAATCTTGCGGATGAAGCATCCCCTTCGGATCAGGCGATCATCGTTTCAGGTGATGTAAAACTGGCATCAGTGGCTGAAAAGATAAAGATGTTGTCATATATGACTCCTGTCAGAGATACAGCTGAAAGAGCAATATACGAATGGAAGGCGGATGATAAACTAAAGGTCATCGCAAAGGAGAACAAAGAAAGGAATCTCGCCACAATTACAGCTACCTGGCGTTCTCCTAGAACAGATGTGAAGCTCATGAATACCATCCAGCCGGCAATCTCGTCATTGTTCACAGGCCAGATGGGCATCATAGCGTCTGACAGACTTGAAAGATGTTTCCGTCAGGCAGGAATCCCCGCAACAGGGATCTCGTACAGACATACAGACAGCGCGATGACTCCGTATGATGAGCAGTTCAGCGTGACTTTGTCTGTGACACCGGAGCATCTTGATCAGGCGGTCCGCATTCTTTCATTCGTGATGGCGTCTGTTGATGCAGGAACAGTGACTGTGCAGGAAGTCAAGAGAGCCCACACAAGATTTGTGGAAAGTATTTATGCCGATTCTTTCCGCCCGATCAAGAGCAACAGGGAGTTCGTGAACAGGGCAGTATCGGCATACCTTTTCAACAGCAGTCTGGCTTCTGCTTCCCAGATTCATGCATTCCATGCTTCGAGACAGCTCCCGGATGACACGGAGCTCAATCTTTTCAATAGCATCGCATCTGCAGTCCTTGACAAGACGAACAATCTTACCATAGAGTGTGTTTCTTCTGAAGCGGTTGATGTCAATAAGGTTGCAGAGACATTTGTTGCGGCATGGGACAGACCGAGCAGCATGGAGTGGAAGGACAGAGTGGAGACAGAAGCATTCCTCAAGGCTGCAAATCCTGAGAAGAAGATGAAGATGTCTGCATCAAAGAAGGATCCGATGTCATCAGGTTCGGTCTTCACCCTTGAAAACGGGTTGAATGTGCTCTGCAGACCTCAGGCTGCTGACAAGAGAATATATTTTTCAATGGCCTTGAACGGCGGATATGGCAATGTTCAGAAACTTTCTGCCGGAGAAGGTGCCTATTTCACAGATTATCTTTACACTTGCAGGGTTGCAGGTGTGCCTATGCGTGATTTCCTAGCGGCTCTGGCGGCAAAGGGCGTGAACATGGACCTTGAAGTCGGAGTGTCAAGCATGTCCATCAGCGGCTCGGCATCAAAGTACGAACTGGTGACTGTTCTTCAGGCACTTACCCTGATGACCAGCAGGCTTGAGCAGGATGATGCGGCTCTTGACTATTATCTCAAGACTGTACCTCTCCAGATTGAGGCGCTCAAGGGTACACGAAAGGCAAGGGTGGCAGCGATCGAATCAATCATGTGTTCAGATAACATCTGGTTCGACAGCAAGTCAAATGAGCCAGGACAGGATTTCGGAAAGAGAGCATGGAACTTTTATGTGGACCAGTTTGAAAAGCTTGACGACGGCGTCCTTATTGTTTCAGGTGATATTGATGAAGCTGAACTCAAGAGGCAGCTCGCCACTTATGGACATCAGTTCAAGACTCTCCAGCGTGCATCATCGCGCACCTCGCTCCGTTATCAGCCGATATCAGGAGTGTCGACATACACAGTGAAAGGTAATGCTGATATCATCGATTATGCGATGTCTGCAAGATGTCCGCTTACTTCCGACAATCACGTTGCTGCGATGGCGGCAGCCATGGTTATGAGGCAGCGCCTTTCCGATGTGTTCGAAGGCAGCGGATGGAGTGTTGAAGTGAAGGAGAAATTCACAAATCAGCCGGATGAGAGATTCAGTGTGATGGTCACTCTTGTCAGGACAGATGAAAACGGCAAGAAGCCGATGGATGCTATGTCCATGCTTCGTGCCACTGTTTCAAAGATGGCGACAGAGCCGTTGAAGAAGAATCAGTTAAGTGCCTATGCTGCTTATCTCAAGAACAGGATGTCACTGCTTTGTACAGATCCGTCATTCTGGACTGAGGCAGTTGCCGGACGCCAGCTTCATGGAAAGGATATAGTGACAGGCTACTCTGCAAAGTGTGACGCATTGACCTCTCAGAAGGTTCTGAATATAATTTCGTCACTGGACAAGAGTGGAAAAGTTGAATATATAACAGAGAAATAGATATGTACCACGGAACTATCATAGAGATTGACGACTGCCTCGTTTCAGAGGAAGTGCTCACTGAATATTTTGCCTGCGACTACGAGAAGTGCAAAGGCTGCTGCTGCGTTATCGGCGACAGCGGTGCGCCTATGGAGGAATGCGAGGCTGGTGCCATTGAAAAGAATTATCCGATATTCTCACCTATAATGACAGATGCAGGTCGTGCAGCTGTAGCATCAAAAGGATTCTTTGAAATCGATATGGACGGTGATATGGTGACCCCTCTCGTTCCTGGAAGCGAGGAGTGTGCCTATACTATTTTTGATGAGGAAGGCAACTGCTTCTGCTCGATGGAAAGATGCTGGTTTCAGGGAAAAGGGGATTTCCGCAAACCTATATCTTGCTGGCTCTATCCTATAAGAATCACTCAGCTTCGAAACGGCATGAGGGCCCTTAACCTTCATCGCTGGCATATCTGTCAGGATGCTTTCGCAAGGGGTAGGAACGAAAAGATCCGCGTGTATCAATTCCTGCGCGAACCTATCGAAAGGTATTTCGGTGAAGATTTCTATACAGCCCTGGATGAGGCTGCAAAGATGCTGAACAAGGAGTAATCTTATTCGTTTTCTCTGGAAGCGAATCGTGTCTCGAAGGATGTAGCCAGTCTCATTACATCCTTTCTGAGACCTTCAAACCAGTAGGCTCCCATTTCTCTGGTCACTATGACCCTGTCCTCATACATCTTGCTGAGTCTTCCTGCAAGATCCCTGTAGCGGAAGGTCATTGTGCCATCTGTTTCAGATTCAAGAACATATCTGCGTTCTCTAAAGAACTCCACGATGTCTTCGCGGTTCACTTCTTCAGATACAAAGGATATTTCTCTCTTGATGAATCCGAGTTTAGGATACACTGCAGCCACAGCCAGATAGAAGAGAGCTATCTTCCATAGTGCAGAATATCCTCCTTCGAAGATGCTGTTGATGTCACCTTCCACGGCTCCGATCAGTACGAGCGCAAGGATGATGACTGTGGAAAGAAATGCGAAATAGAAAAAGTATTTTACCGCTCTGACAAGATATTTCATGGTTCTGATTTTGCAGTTGATTCAATTTTAATGTTATTCCGAAACCTCACAAAAGTACAAATTTCTACAATAAATTGCTATATTTGCACGATTAAAACATCATTATTATGGAAGAGAAGAGTTTGAAAAATGTAATGTATATCATGATTGCGGTTGCAATCGTGCTTGCTGGTGCCCTTGCTTATATCTGGTGGCAGAAGGCGACTCTCGTGAATGAACTCACCATCGAGAAGGAGGAGCTTACAGCACAGATGATAGACCTTCAGAATGACTATGCAATGTTGTCATCTGATTATGATACAATCAATTCACAGCTCGATTCATCACGTGAGGAAGTGTCTCAGCTTATCGAAAGAATCAAGCAGACAGAGGCTACCAACAGAAGCAAGATGCGTCAGTATGAGAAGGAGCTCGGAACACTCCGCAGCATCATGAAGAACTATATCGTTCAGATTGACTCCCTCAATACTCTCAATAAGAAGCTTACTGCTGATGCAGCTGCAGCACGTCGTGAGGCAGAGGAGAGCCGCAGACGCAACGAGGAACTCCAGAGCACAGTGAAGGATCTCAGCGGTCAGGTTGCTGCTGGTTCTGTGATCAAGGCTCGTGGCCTCCACATGGATGCATACAACTCTTCTGACAAGGTTACTGACAGAAGCAGCCGTGTAGTAAGGTTGCTTGCAACTCTCAGTCTCGTGGAGAACGACCTTGCACCTAAGGGACCTGTAAGAGTTTACATCAGAGTAAAAGATCCGGAAGGAATCCTTCTTACAAACAGCACACAGAGAACATTCGAGGTTGATGGTGAGCCTATGATCTGCTCAGCTTCACGCGAGGTTGACTATCAGGGCAAGGAGGTTGAACTCAGCATCTATCTCAACGATATTCCTGCATACGTGAAGGGTATCTACACCGTTGAGGCATTCACAGAGCAGGGCAAGCTCGGTGAGGCAGAACTCATGCTCCGATAATCTGTGATCTACATCCACATACCTTTCTGCAGAAGCTTCTGTACCTATTGTGACTTCTATTCCGAGGTTGCAGCAAAGTGCCGCAAGGCAGAGGAACAGAGCCGTCAGCAGGCCCTCTTCACCGAATTCGGTGAGGCTCTCGCAGTGGAGGCTCAGCAGCGCAGAGAGGAAATGTCGGATAAAGTCAATACTTTATACATAGGAGGTGGCACCCCGTCGGTGCTGCCTCTATCTGTTTTCAGAAGTCTGCTTGACGCGCTCAGTTCGTGCGGGCATGGCGGACCGTATGAAGAATTCACTGTTGAGGTAAATCCTGAGGACATCGTCGAGAAGGGATATGAATATGTGGAAGGGCTCCTGAGACTTGGCGTGAACCGTGTCAGCATGGGTGTCCAGTCGTTCGATGACAGTATACTCAGATGGATGAACCGCAGGCATGACTCATCTACAGCAAAAAAGGCTTATGCAATCTTGGAGGAAACAGGTGTAAGCAACATAAGCATCGATCTTATTTTCGGTCTCCCGCAACTTTCTCCCAAGCAGTGGAAGGAAACGCTTTTGCAGGCGCTGGGCATATCCGCCTCAGGTAATCTTCCTAAGCACATATCTTCTTATCAGCTCTCTGTCGAGCCTGGAAGTGCCTTGGCCGGAATGGTAGAAAAGGGATTGTGGTCGGAAGCTTCAGAGGAATTGTGTGCTGAGCAATATGGAACTCTATGTGAGGCACTTGCGTCAGCCGGCTATGCTCATTACGAGATCTCGAATTTTGCCCTTCCGGGCTATGAGGCCCGTCATAATTCGGCTTACTGGAGTCATGTCCCTTATGTAGGCCTGGGACCGGGTGCCCACTCCGCATTTTCTCATCCGGATGCATCATGCAAGATGTCCCGTCAGTGGAACAATCCTGACCTGAATGCATATCTTGAGTCAGCACGCCAAGGTGATTTCAGCTCAGTCCGTGACAGCGAGATCCTGACGCCGGACCAGTATGCAATGGAACATGTGATGCTCGGACTGAGGACTTCAAAAGGTGTCGAGATGGATTTTCTTAAGAGTAACTGCGACCATGAGGGACTTTCTCAGGCTCTGGCAGACGGCAATCTTACAATCCTCCCTTCCGGTTATGTCAGAATACCGGAAAGCAGGTTCTTTATTTCCGATTCGATAATTGCAGATGTCATTTAAGAGATCACTCTCCTAATCCACGTGTGAAATAGACAGCAGATACTGCAGTCAATGCTGCGGTTTCTGTTCTCAGACGCGATGGTCCGAGATGAACAGGAATGAATCCGTTCTTGAGGGCAAGTTCAGCTTCTGCCGGAGAGAAATCACCTTCAGGACCTATCAGAATCACGATTTCTGTCCCTTCAAATCCGTCCAGAACATCCTTGATGCTTCTGCGTGGAGCTTCGTCATTTTCAAAGCAATAGGCTATGAGCTTGAGAGAATCATCAGCTGCGTGTGCATTGATGAAATCTTTGACAGAGACAGGCTCGTTCACTACAGGAACAGCTCCTTTGAGCGACTGCTTGGCTGCGCTGACCAGGATCTTTTCCAGTCGGGCAGTCTTGAACACCCTCCTTTCGGAATGTTCACCTATGACAGGAGAAACTTTGTCCATGCCGATTTCGCATGCCTTTTCAGCAAACCATTCGTAACGGTCATTGTTCTTTGTCGGACATACCGCCATATGAAGCTTGTACGGGTGTCCGCCCCATTCCGTGGTCGAGTCCAGAATCAAGGCCTCCACGCCCTTGGGACTGTCAACGGTGATCCTGCATCGGTACAAGGTTCCGCATCCGTCGATTACAGATATTTCGTCACCTGAACGATGTCTGAGCACCTTCACGCAGTGCGCCGATTCGTCCTGATCCAGAGAGCAGATGTTGCCGTTTATGTCGCGAGAGTAGAATAGTTCCATAAATCAAGAATTTCCAATGCAAATATAGTCAAAATTGCTACTTTTGTAGGAATAACACTTGAATTATGAAGAAACGTTATCTTTCACTTGATATCCTTCGTGGCCTTACAGTCGCACTTATGATAGTCGTGAACAATCCTGGTTCATGGGGGAAAATGTTTCCGCCGCTCAGGCACGCGGAGTGGGATGGATGTACTCCTACAGACCTTGTGTTCCCGTTCTTTCTTTTCTGTGTGGGAACTTCCATGGCTTTTGCCCTGGCAAAATATGACGGGCTCAGCAGAGAGGCTTTGACAAAGATATTCAAGAGAGGAATCGGGATATTTCTGGTAGGTCTCGGTCTTCACGCTTTTCCTTTCTATCCGACATGGCAGGATCCTGATCTTACCTTATGGCAGAACTATCTTGAATGGTTTCGCGAGTTCAGAACCTTCGGTGTGCTGCAGCGCATAGCCTTGTGTTATGTAGTGGCATCAGTACTTGCATTATGGCTCAGGATACCTAAGAAGATATTGGCCTCCATAGCAGTCCTGTCCGTTCTGCATGTCGGTATCCAGCTTGTTTTTGCAGGACCGGAAGGTGCTTTCACTCTAGAAGGAAATATAACCCGTCATATAGACGCAGCATTGATCGGTGAGGCTCATCTTTATAATGGGTACCGTTTTGCCGACGGGTCTGCTGCTGCCTTTGATCCTGAGGGAATCTTTGGTGTGCTTACCGGTTCATGTACTGCCCTTTTAGGATTCCTTATAGGTAATATCCTAAGAAGAGACGGAGATTCCGGTCTCAAGATAGCCCATCTGTATTCGTTGGCGGCACTTTCCCTTGCATTTTCTCAGATTCTGAGCATATGGATTCCTATCAACAAGCCATTGTGGTCTGTCTCATATGTGTTCTATGCTGGAGGCTGGGCGATTTTTGTCCTTGCTCTTCTGACCTGGATGACAGAAGTCAAGGGATGGGTCAAGGTGTTCACCCCTCTGCGTGCCTTCGGTATGAATCCTCTTTTCATATTCTCCCTTTCATCTCTTCTGGCAAAGACTATAAGCAGCGTACTAGGCTGGAATGTGGCAGCAGTATTCGGTGCGACTGAGTTCCTGTCATTGACATATGCTTTGCTCTATATGTTGCTGCATCTGTTTGTTGCAATGGTTCTCTATAAGAAAAATATAGTTATAAAAATCTGACAATGAGATATATCGGTCTCATATCTGATACGCACGGAGTCTTTGATGAGCAGTTTCAGGAGTTTCTTGAGCCTGTGGATGAGATATGGCATGCCGGTGATTTTGGCAGAGGAATGGATATGGCTGAGGAGATTGCAGCTTTCAAACCTCTTATAGGAGTGGCAGGTAATTGTGATAATCACAACCTGAGATTCATCCATCCGCTTCATCGTTTCTTCGAGTGCGAGGGACTCAAGGTCCTGATGACACATATTGGTGGTTATCCAGGGAGATACGATGCCCGCGCCCGTGAGCTCATTGACCGATATCGCCCGGATATATTTGTATGCGGACATTCCCATATCCTCAAGGTCATGCGTGATGATAAGCGCAACATGCTGACGATCAATCCGGGAGCGGCTGGAATTCAAGGTTTTCATGTAGTGCGTACCGCACTGAGATTCAAGCTTGAAGACGGCAGGATCCATAGTATGGAAGTCTTTGAACTTGACAGGTAGCTCAATATTGTAAAAATGAGAATTTTCAGAACAATGGTAGGATATTTTGACTACCTTTGTTAAGAGCAGTCCGTTAGTTTCCAATCTTTTAATAATCTGGACTGCCTTAATAAGAAATCATCAAGATGGCGGCGGTAAAGACAAAGAGTGTGTGGTTCTGCAAGGCATGCGGAAATGAAAGTCCCAAGTGGATGGGACGTTGTCCTGCATGCGGCGAGTGGAATACCATGGTGGAGGAGACGGTGGCGACAGGAAGGAGGCCGGTCTCTCAAAGTACAAATGTGCCGGGAGAGGGACATAAGCCGATGCAGTTGAGCGATATAGATTCTTCAGTAGAAAACAGGATATCCCTCAATAATGGTGAGGTGGACCGCGTTCTTGGCGGTGGCCTCGTGGAAGGTTCGCTTGTTCTCATCGGTGGTGAACCGGGTATAGGCAAGTCCACTCTTTCACTTCAGATTCCATTGAATTGTCCTCATCTCAAGACTCTTTATGTTACGGGAGAGGAGAGTGCCAGACAGGTGAAGCTCAGGGCTGCCCGCATCGGAGGAGATGATTCCAACTGTCTGATTTACAGTGAGACTCTTATGGAGAACATCATTGCGGAAGCCAAGTCGATCATGCCTGACCTTATGGTCGTGGATTCGGTCCAGACCATGTTTTCGCAGAATGTGGAGTCTTCACCAGGTTCGGTCACCCAGATAAGGGAGACTGCAGCCATGCTTCTGAGATTTGCAAAGGAGACAGGAGTTCCGGTCATTCTTATAGGACATATAACCAAGGAGGGCAGCATTGCCGGTCCTAAGGTCCTTGAACATATTGTTGACGTAGTGCTTCAGTTTGAAGGCGACAACAGAGGAACCTACCGTCTGCTCAGAAGCATAAAGAACCGCTTCGGTTCCACTTCCGAACTTGCCGTGTTCGAAATGACCGGCAAGGGTCTGAGGGAAGTGAGCAACCCGTCGGAAATGCTTGTTCCTATGCATGAGGAGGGACTAAGCGGCGTAGCAGTAAGTGCGATGCTGGATGGAACAAGACCATTCCTCATCGAGGTTCAGTCTCTTGTAAGTTCAGCCGCATATGGAACACCTCAGAGAAGCGCCACCGGCTTCGATGTGAGAAGATTGAATATGCTTCTTGCCGTTCTGGAGAAACGTGCCGGCTTCAAGCTGGGTGTAAAGGACGTATTCCTCAATATGGCGGGAGGTCTCAAGGTCAGCGACCCTGCGTGTGATCTTGCAGTGGTGAGCGCAGTACTTTCATCAAATTTTGATTTTGCCGTTCCTTCCGATATCTGCTTTGCGGGAGAAGTTGGCCTGAGCGGTGAGATAAGGCCTGTAGCTCAGACAGACAGACGCATAATAGAAGCGTCAAGATTGGGCTTCAGAAAGATATATGTCTCAGCCTTCAGCAGTCTTGAAGGTGTTGAGGATCAGAAGATAGAGGTGGTGAAGGTGGCCGATGTGCCGGCTCTCTGCCGTTCACTTTTCAAAAGTTGAAATCAAACACTATAGTGCTATGAAAAAGTCTAACAATTCAATTGCAATCCTGGCTTTAGCTGTAATTGCACCCGCATTTTCCTCATGCGAAAATGAGGAGTATGATGTGGAAGACCTGAATACGGAGGTCACTCTGGTTTCTGAGGGTCTGACTCTTCCATTGGGCACTACCAAGCAGCTCACCTTGAAGAATATGCTTTCCAGCATGGACGAAGATATGCTTCAGGTTCTGGATGGTGGCGCATATGCGTTGAGGATAAATGATGAACTTAGTCTGGGAGACCAGCTTCCGGCTCTGGATGGGATGATTGAAATTCCTGATGTGGAGTTCAGCCAGAAGACTACATTCAGCCTTTCGGAAATTGATTATGAGTTGCTTTCGATCGACGGACAGGAGTTTGATTATTCATTCGAACTGGCTGAAGAAGGTCTGGTACCTGATGTGGTAGTGCCTGAGATCTTTGTTGAAGAAGAGCAGCATATGGGTATCTGGGAGTATGGAAAGTCTGCCAGAGAGATGGAAGTGGAAGTGGCTGATGTACACTTGATGACCGGAAAATTGTTCAGCTTGCCGGCAGGCTTGTCCGACGCAGTTGAAGGTGACATCACCATAGGCGATCTTCCTGAAGCTGTCGTTGAGCCTGTATCTGTCAATGTGGTTGTCAAGTCAGAGGCTCCTGAAGGAATAACCAATATCAGCGACGTGAAGATGACAGAATCGTCTATGATGAAAATTACGCTCTCTGTACAGAATTCCTTCATTTCGAAGGGTAACATCGTGCCGGATATGAATCTTGATCTGGGCGGTCTCATAACACTTGAAGGAGACAAGGAGAGTATCGATATCGATGACGACTTCATTCTTGATGAGGATAACGGCTATTCTGCAACCAAGACTTATCATATCGAGACCGTGAATATCGCGGAGAGTGACTGGGAAGAATCTGTCCTTGAAATGAAAAGAGCCGTTGAGGTGTCTGGAAAGGCTGTTCTCAAGGCAGCTGTTACGAATGCGGACAAGATAGCTGCAGCTACCGGAGGCATGAGTCTGAAGGTGGATGTGGAATTTGTGGATGTTGCAATCGAATCAGTTGAAATGGATATAGATGATATCGAAGTCGCTGAGAAGATGGAGATTCCTGTCGCACTTGAAGATATTGCACTTCCAGAGGGTGTGAAGAGTGTCGAAAAGGTTGTTTTCAAAGAGAACTCACATCTGGATCTTGTCATAAAGCTTGAAAATATCAGTGAAATTGCCGGCATGGAGACAACTCTCAAGACTCTTGAGATGATTTTCCCTGAGGAGATGACAGTAAGAGATGCCGTGGATGGAAAGCTTGTCTTTTCAGATATCGATCTTTCAAAGGGCCTGACAAAGGAAATCCATGTAGATCAGATAACATTCCCGGCTCCGGTAAACGGAAAGATTTCATATACAGCTGATGTGAAGGTCAATGCCGTGATGGTGGCCGGAGGACGTATCTGCAGTGCCGATGTTCCATATACTGAAGAATCAGATGGAATCTTCGTAATAGATGCGGAATCTCATTTCGAGATAGATGATTATTATGTGGAGATAGACGGACTCGAGCATGAACTTGAGGTTGAGCCTCAGGAGTTTACATATGAACTTCCGGACGGTATTGCAGATATCGGAACATTCTTGATTGTGCCTGAGGGCAGTCCGGTACTTGTTGTGGAACTTGAGCTTCCTCAGACTTCACTTGCTGTCGAGGCTGCTGAGACCGGACTCTGCATTTCATTCCCTGAATTCTTGAGATTCAAGGATGTAGACAGCAGTTATGGTTTTGATGCCAAGACCAACAGCATTGTTCTGAAAGGCCAGCTTCCTGAGAAGATCAATCTTCCTATAGACAGAGTGACAGTTACTCCTAAAGTAGATGACCAGACTGGAAAATATTATGCAGGAGGTTCGATAAATGTCGATGGTGCTGTAGCTGTAGCGTCTGGAACTGTGACTGGAAAGGATGTTGAGGCTATAGCTTCCTCGTCGATTTCTGTGAAAGCGACTGTTCCTTCTATCGTAGCTGAAGAAATTCTCTTCGAGCATTTCGAGGTTGCCATGAACGAGAGTTTCGACTTCGAGATCCTTAAGGCAGGAACTCTTCCTGAAGAGGTAAAGGCAGTCTCGTCAGTGGTGCTTTCCGATGTGGAGGCGACAATTGATGTGGCAGTCAAGAATCTTCCGGATCTTGGAACAGACCCATCAGTTGACTTCGTGATAACTCTTCCTGAAATGCTTGTTCTTGATAAGGATGATGCAAGAGTAAAGGATGGAACTGTGACAGTTTCCGGAAAGATCAGAAACGGTAAGGTTGACATTGCCCCTATCGGCATTTCTGCCATCGATCTCTCAGGATATGACTTCAGTTCAGGCAAGGATCTTACCGGAGTGATTTCGATTGAGGGCTGCATATCTGCAGATAATCCTGAGCTTGATCTTGAGTCACTGAAGGATGACATGATCTTAACCGTCGAGGCCGGAATCAAGGATATCGAGATTGCCAGAATCGAGGCTAATGTGGCTTATGAAATAGAAGGAATTGACGAGCAGGTGGCATTGACAGGTCTTCCTGACTTCATGAAGGGCGAAGACTTTGTGCTTGACCTTGTCAATCCTCATCTCATAATCAAGGTCAAGACCAATATGGGAATTCCGGTCAAGGGAGACCTTGTGATCAATCCTGTTATCGGCGGCGTCATCAATGAAGATGGACAGATAAAGGCATCAATCTCTCTTCCATATACCGAGACTGCTTCTGAAACTGAAAGCGTGATGTTCTGGTTCGGTGGAGACAAGAGCAGATGTCCGGCTGACTATACTTTTGTTGAGGCTGACATCAACAAGCTCATCCGCAGGATTCCTGATGAACTCCAGCTCTCACTGACTGCCGGAACCGATCAGAATATCAGCTGCGTGGTAGAGCCGTCTGCAGATTATACCCTCGATATCGAATATGACTTTGTGATTCCTCTCGAATTCGGCGAGGATCTCCATATCGAGATTTCTGATACACTGGACGGACTTCCTGATATTTTCGGACAGATTCTTGAGAAGAATGCAGTCCAGCTGGCAGGAAGCATTACAAGCAGCCTTCCATTGGCTCTTGAAATGAAGATCGACATGCTTGATCTCAATGATAACGTAATACCTGTCGAGAAGGCTGCAGTACAGACAATTTCTGCATGTAATTCAAATGGAGAGGCGGTAAAGAGTCCTTTGGATCTTACTCTTGATGTGAAGAACGGAACATCTTCAGCCGGATTGTCCGCGCTCAAGCTGACATTCACAGTCACTTCGCCTAATCTTACCGGAATACCTGTGGATGAGGAGGATTTCGTACAGGCGGACATCAAACTTGCTCTTCCTGAAGGAATCACTCTTGATTTTGATTCTTTGAACTCTGATCAAAACTGATAGACCTATGCGTAGAAGATATATAACAATGATATTGGCCATTATGCTCCTTCCTATGATGGCGGGAGCGCAGGCCTTGAAGGGAAGTTACTTCCTTGATAATTCCCTTATGAGGAACAGGCTCAATCCTGCATTCGTTCCGAGAGCGGATTATTTCAGTCTGCCAGTGATTTCCAATGTCGGAATAGGTGTGCATGGAAATATCGGACCTGCAGATTTCTTGTACCCAAAGAACGGTGAACTTTATACATATCTCAATCAGAATGTCACTGTCCAGGAATTTTCGAAGAACCTGCCAGGCAAGCCTGTAGTGGATTTTGAAATGGATACGGACCTTCTGAATTTCGGCTTCTTCAAGTCAAAGTTCTCGTTTTGGAATTTCGATCTCGGTTTGAGAGTAGATGGCCAGTTCGGTCTGCCACGAGACCTGTTCATGTTCTCAAAGCAGGGAATGGCTGATCCGGACCAGGTATATTCTTTCAGCGGATTTGATATCTATCAGACTTCATCTGTATATGCTTCAGTAGGCCATAGCCATGATCTGTCATGGCTCGTAAAAGGCCTGAGAGTCGGAGGAAAGGCCAGGATTTTCCTCCCTATCGAACATATAGGAATGTCATTGGGAGAGTCTACCCTTGCTTTAAGCCAGGATGCATGGAAGGTAAAGACTGATGCATACGGCGTTGTGGCTTCATCTTTCATGACGTTGAATCCGGATGCTCTTGACGGTGACACCGAGGCGGAACTTTTTACAGTGGATATGTCGAAGTTTAAATCTGCCGGATTCGGATTTTCATTCGACATCGGAGCTGAATACAAATTGAATATAGGAAGTGTCGTTGACGGACTTACAGTGTCATTTTCAGCTCTTGACCTCGGAGCATATTTCTTCAATGACTCTTCACTCCAGGGATTTGAGTCCAAGGGAGAGGCTGTATATGAGGGAATGAAGGATATCGAGATCGGTGGAGATGCAAATGTCGATGAAACGACTGACGCTCTTACTGAGGAGTTCCTTGCCCTTGCCAATCTTGAAGAATCAGCTTCTCCGAGATACAGCAAGATAGGAACAAGAGCAAAGGTCTTTGCAGGAGTCGAGTATCCTTTCTTCAAGGACAAGATGAGTGTGGGACTCCTTTACTCTGGAAAGTTCGGTTATTCGAAGGCAATCAACGAGATGACGCTTTCTTATAATCTCAACCCTTGCAAATGGTTCAACTTCGGTCTCAACTGGTCATTCCTGAATGCATGGAAGACTTTCGGATGGATGATGGAATTTACACCTAAGGCTGGTCTGAACTTCTTTGTCGGAAGTGATTATACCTTTACGCAGGTCGTGCCTGACACCTTTGTACCGGTTGACAAGCTCTGGATGAATGCCCGTTTCGGACTTTCATTCATGATAGGAAACAAGTTTGAAAATCGTTAATTGTTCTGAGCCAGTGCCGCCATCATCTTGTCCAGCAATGGACGGACCTTCCAGGTAGGTGATGTGCAGTTGTTGGTCATGATCGAGAATATTATGGTTTCGGCAGGCAGGCCCTGGGTCTGGCTGCCGAAGCTGTTTTCAGCTGCCGGTGAAACGCTTGACGGAAGGATATATCCGCTGTAGCAACGTACACCGTTCATGGAACCGCTCTTGACTTTGATGCGGGAACGGAAAGTTGCAGGATAGCCGTTCATGTTATAGTTGAGCGAACCGTTGAAGCCGGGAGAAGGCAGACTGCTGACAAACGCACCGGCAACAGAAGATTCTGCCATCGCTTCAAGGAAATCACAGATGAAGTCAGGTGAAAGATAGTTCTGACGGGAGAGTCCGCTTCCGTCCTGAATCTGTACCGGCACCTTTTCCACTCCGAGCTGCTTCAGCACATCATTAAGGGCCACATACGATGAGTCGTAGCATGAACTTCCCTTCAGGTCTTTTCCAAGAGTTCTCAGAAGAGTCTCTGCAAACAGGTTGTTGCTGGCGTGATTGGTTTCGAAAGCGATACGCTCAAGAGAAGGAGAGAGTGTGGATCCCAGAATCTTCAGGTCCTTCAAAGCTGTGCTGCCCTCGAATTCTGAGCCCAGCCATCCGTTCTCCAATCTGAAATCAGCAGCTCCGGCACTGCATTCGATCCCTCTTCCTTCAAGCCATTCGCAGAAATACGCGGCGCAGGCATATTCCGGGAATTTATTTGCAAAGTCTACTCTCTTTGCAGCACGGTCAATGCCGAAAGTACCTCTGATTTCAGCCACAGGAGCAAGGTCGGTCGTGTACATGTACAGCAGGTCGCCCGTGCCTTTCTCTCCGGTAGTGCAGTCATATCTTGTTTCAATCCAAGGAGCAACAGGATAATATGGTGTGATGGACGGAAGTTCTCCGACCTTCTTGCCCGCTGCGACATTGAATGAAAGCATGTTTTCATAGAACATCAATCCTGTGACACCGGTTCCGTAATATGTGCCCGCATCGTTCAGCATCCATGTCGGCTCCTCGATTATCCCGTCCAGCCATCTTCCGTCACCGACTACATGGCCTTCTATCCTCTTTATGCCGGCGTCCTTGAGAAGTCTTTCCCATTCAGCGAATGTTCTCTCAAGAGAAACCGCAATGCTGTCTTTCGATCCTGTTGTGGGGTCACCTCCTCCCACGATGTAAAGGTTGCCATGCAGCGTGCCGTCTATGATCTCACCGTCATGTCCTATCGTGGTTTCATATCTGTAATCCGGGCCCAGAGCATGGAGTGCTGCACCTGTGGAGATCAGCTTCATGTTGGATGCCGGAAGCATAAGCCTGTCCGCATTATATTCCGCGAGAATCCTTCCTCCAGCTGTCCTCACGCTGAAGCCTGTCACAGCATGTTCGAGAGCAGGGTCCTCAGCCATTCTGACCAGAGTCTGCTGAAGTTCGGTAGTTGTCTCCTGCGCAGATACAGAGGCGGTTGTCATGAAGACTGCTGAGACAAGTATGTAGATATGTCTGATACTCATATTCGGCATTGAATTAATGCAAGGCAAAAATATAAAAAATAATCCAAGTGCAATAAAATCCTCAGCACATCTCTCCTAATCTGTTAAGGTTGTGAAATCTTGCATCAGAATGTATATATCGCCCGCTAGCATCAATTGATATATAGGTATAAAAAGTTTTCAAAAGGTTTAAAAGTATGCCATCTCATCATTTTGGGGGTGTTTTGTTTGTATATTGGGTGTTATAAATATATACCAATGTATAAAATTTAATTTTCTGGGAAGCTCTTAAATAGAGTTAATCAGTGCAGTATTCGCAGCTATATGATTCATTGCGTGTTATTGTTACATAGTTTATCTAATTCTCATCGAATAACTCCATAGCTTCATCTAGTACATATAATAGACATTTCCGTTTAATCCGCTACGATATTTCAGGTCATCCTAAAGTAATAGTTAATTTTTAAAGAACTTTGAAATGAAATGGATAATGACAATAAAGCTTTGTCTTTTGCTGATGGTGTGTATGACAGACATGTATGCGCAAAGTCCGTATATTCATGATGATCCTTTCGAATATAGATTAGGATATATTTATCAGGAGGAGAATAAATTAAGTAAAACTGAATTGCAGAATGTGTTTAATTCTTCTGATTATGATAAGTATGTTTCTGGTAGAAAATTGTTGATTTCAGGTTCGGTCTTGACTGCTGTAGGTGGTGCTTTTGCCTTGGTGAATGGCGCCTTGCTCGCTGATCATATCATAAATCTTACTCCTGATCCTCTACATAATGTTGATATTTCGCTATTAATTTATGCAGGCAATACGATTTTGGGAGGAACTGTCATGTTGGCAGGAGTACCATGCCTTTGTGTTGGAGTGAACCGGCTAAAAAAAGTAGCAAATCGACAAAATTTCCCGGAATTATCATTGACCTATACCATGACTGGAGCAAATCTGATTTTTCGATTTTAATTAAACTTTTCTATCTAATTTGTGCAGGTGATTCCTAGTAATCCAAGTGCAATAAAATAAGAAAAGAGTGTCAGACAACCGTCTGGCACTCTTCTTCTGCGATTTCGTGTGCTGTTACTCTGCTACTACAACTGCGCTGAGCTGCTCTGAAAGCTCGTCAAGCTTCTCGAACATAGTCTTTGTAAGACCAGTGTAGAAAGCCTTCTTGTTGCCCTCTGGGTGAGCTGCCTTCTGCTTGAGGTCGTTGTAGAGGTTTACAGCCTCGTCAACTATCTGATCGATCTTCTCTGCATTCTTGTGTGGGTTGAGGATGATGAAAAGTTCGCAATCCTCGATGAACTCGCCGATGAAGAACTCGATGTCTTTCTTGAAAACTCTAAGATTCATAGTAATACGTATTAAATTTGTTATAACGGACGCAAAGGTAATAAATTTTCCTGATTCCTATGCTACCTGTTATATATTATCTCTTGTCAGTTCACCAGTCTTCGTGCTGCTATTAGTTTATGGGCATTTTCATAATAATCGTCATCGCCAGGTGTCAGTGAGTTGATTCTGACCATATGTGACGAATGAATTATGTGATTGTCTCCAAGGTAGATGCCTACGTGTGTAACCCTCATCGGCTTTTCGTCTGTGGCAGGTGTGCCGAAGAATACAAGGTCGCCACGCTGCATTTCTGAAAGATCCACTTCAACTCCGCATTTCACCATCTGTGAAGCGTTTCTTGGCAGAAGCACGTCATTCATTATGCTGGAAATCCTCACCAGTCCGCTGCAGTCTACACCCTTAGCAGACATTCCGCCCCAGAAATATGGGGATCCGAGCAGCTTCATTGCAGAAGCGATGATGTCTTCCATCTTCTGTGCGCTTACAAGTCCTGCCGCGTTGTCTCCCTGTTTGATGTCTATACGTTCTCCCAGACGCTTAAGCTCATCTTTCTGCACCCATCCGGTCCTTCCAGAAGGTAGCATGACCTCGGCCCATTTCCCCTTTGTGATTGCCTTACCTTTCCGGAAGACTATCCTCATTACGTCTCCTCCTACCAGGTCACAAATGGTCTGTGATTTTTCACTGGGTTCGCTGAATATGTGACCGTAAAGTCCGGTAAACATGTACTTTGGAGCAGCCTCATACTCCTTGACCTGAGCTTCGGACATTTCGACCAATGTCTTTTCTGTGGTCCATGCCTTGTATGGCTGCGGAGATACGATCTCTCTCCAATAGCTTTCTTCGCCTACGATTTCAACGACTGTTCCCATAAGTTCCTGAGTCTCAAGTGCAGACTCATAGTCCGGCTTGATTCTCATATAACATGTCGATGTCTCCACGACCGCCATTCTTTTCTCTTGTCCGAAACTGCTGAAGGCAATCGTGATTAATATGAAAGTATGC
>JAFZGK010000030.1 GCA_017555445.1 Bacteroidales bacterium | reverse complement strand
TCGATCTTCGTGGGAATGATGGTCGGTGGTGCCGCCTTGGTTACATTCGCGATTTCAGCAGGCTTTGAACCAAAGACATCTTTGACAATCGCCTACGTGGGCTGCATGCTATTCGGCCTCGGAAGCGAGATCGCCGGAGTGTCGGTGACAAGATCTATCGCGAAGTGGTTCAAGGGCAAGAACATGGCCCTCGCAATGGGACTCCAGCTCGCAATCGCTCGCTTCGGTACAGCAACAGCCATCCTCGTAGCACCTATGATCGTGACTCAGAAGGCTGCAGGCGAGATCTACACCCTGAGCGACACCAACAAGCCGGCCCTCATCGGCCTGGCAGTACTTGCTGTAGGAGCAATCCTCTGGGCAATGTTCGTGGCGATGGATGCAAGATTCGACAAGCAGACCGGCGAGACTGACAAGGTGGAGACGGCAGAAGAGGACAAGTTCAGAATCTCAGACATCTGGAAGGTGCTGAGCAATCCGCGCTTCCTCATGATCGCCCTTCTCTGCGTGACATTCTACTGCTGCGTGATCCGATTCAAGAAGTTCGGCGTATCCATCCTGCTTCCGCTCTTCGGCGTGAACCTCGACATCGCCACTGTACTTCTTGCGATGATTCCGTTCTTCACCATCCTCTTCACCCCGCTTTTCGGAGCTCTCGTGGACAAGGTAGGAAAGGCTACGACATGGATGATTGTGGGATCTGCCCTCGTGCTCACCTCACACCTCATCATCACATTCGCGCCTCAGGGAGTACCGTTCTACGCATATATCGCCATCGCTCTGCTCGGCATCGGATATTCTCTTGTACCGTCTGCTATGTGGCCGTCAGTGCCTAAGATCATCCCTGAGAAGAACCTCGGAACAGCTTATTCGCTGATCTACTGGGTGCAGAACCTCGGAATGTGGGCAGTGCCTATCTACGTAGGAAAGATCTTCACCCGCGAGATCACAGAAGCAGGCAACCACGCCCAGGAAGTCTCCGCAGCGCTCCACGCCGAATGGGTGTTCATCATCCTCGGCATCGTCGCTATCGGAGTGGCCCTAATGCTCTTCTTCTCATCGAAGAAACATCCTGAACTCAGGCTGGACACACCGGCAAAAGATATTTAATAAAGAAGAGGCTGTTTAACCGGAAAAGTTAAACAGCCTCTCTTCTTTTTATGTCTGACGTCTATTTCTTGGCGTTGTTGGCCATATACCACTGGCGCTTGATGTCAGAAACGATCCATGCAGCTGCAGGAGCAACGACTGTATTGTGGTTGAAGCCCTGGAGTTCATAGAGAACCGAATCATGCTTGAAGTTCTTGAGAAGTGACTGAAGGTGTACATTCTCCTCCCATCTTGCAAGCATCTCAAGCTCACGGTCACCTGTGAAGAGCACGAGCGGAGCACCGCCGGCTGCAGCATGAGTGATAGGAGCATACTCGTCAATCACCGGAATACCCTCAGGAAGGTTTCTCTCCTTACGGATAGTGTAGTGAGTCACTGTCTGACCGCTTATAGGATAAGACTTTGCGATGCGGTTCGCATCGAGGCCATACTGCTTTGTAAAATCCTTCGCAAGAGTAAGCATGAGGGCAAGATAGCCGCCTGCCGAATGGCCTGAAACATAGATATGATCTGTGCGGCCGCCATACTTCTCGATATTCTCGAATGTCCATGCAAGAGCAAGGGCGGCATCATCGATATAGTCAGGACATTTTCCCTGAGGGAAAAGACGGTAGTTCACTGCTACTACTGCGAATCCCTGTCTGCGGAAAGCTTCCATCACTTCCTTGTTTCCTCCCTCGAGTCCGCCTCCGTGATACCATACAAGAGTAGCGAATCCCTTATCTGTCTCAGGGTAGTAGATATCGAGCTTGCAACGCTCCTTTCTATACGCATCTGTCTCATCTGCAGACACATAAGAGATATCCTTGATAAACTTGTAACCATCGTCCTGAGGATCTCTAGGGCCTCTTGGCTGCTGTGCCGATGCCACGATTGCTGTGAAAAGAATCGCAGCGATTGTCAAAAGTTTCTTCATGTTATTGTGGTTTATTATTTTGATCATGTGAGTTATGCATTCAGGAGGACAAGGTCCGCAAGACTGATCGCAGTCATCGCCTCAACCACCACCGGTGTCCTGAGAGCAAAACATGCATCATGTCTGCCTGGCACCTGAAGGACTTCCATCTCTCCTGTTGCAAAGTTGCATGTCTTCTGAGCCTTGGCAATGCTTGAAGTCGGTTTGAATGCTGCTCTGAAGAGGACAGGAGCACCATTGGTGATGCCTCCGTTCGCTCCGCCCGCACCATTCTTGACAGGAATACCGTCAACTCCGATAGGGTCATTATGTTCCGAACCCTTCATTGCAGAAGCAGCAAATCCGTCACCGAACTCGATGCCACGCACACCAGGGATGGCAAATACAGCATGTGCAATTACAGACTCCACACCATCCCAGAACGGTTCACCGTAACCGAGGGCAATCTTAGGCACGACGCACTCGACTACAGCACCGAGGCTGTCTCCTTCCTTCATCGCCTTTTCAACTGCCTTCATGCATTTATCAGAAACACCTTCAGAAGCATCATTAGCGATGCCGCCGAGTTCGATGATGCGCGCATGAACAGGGTCTGCGCCCATTCGAGGGTCGTCAAGCAAGGTCGCATCTGCAAGAATCTTCTTTGCAACCACTCCGGCTGCCACAATCGGCAGAGTAAGACGTCCTGAAAAATGTCCGCCGCCACGAGGATCCTGATGCTCATTCCACTTCACGGCTGCAGTAAGGTCCGCATGGCCGGGACGAGGAGTGTCTGCAAAAGCAGCATAATCATTGGAACGGGTATTGGTGTTTGCGAAGACTATTGTCAGAGGGGCACCTGTAGTGCAACCTTCATATACGCCGCTGACGATCTTAGGCTCATCAGCTTCGATGCGCGGAGTCGTACCTGCAGCACCGCTCTTGCGTCTTGCAATATCCTCTGCGAAGTCTGCCTCACACAGTTCGAGACCCGAAGGCACTCCGTCGAGGACCACGCCGATCTGCTCGCCGTGAGATTCGCCGAAGATGCTTACTCTGAATTTTCTACCGAATGTATTCATATAAATTGATGATTATCTGATTTTTGCAAATGTTTCATGGAACTGAGGGAATGACTTCGCCACGCATTCCTCATCATCGATGACGACAGGGCTGTCTGCACCGAAGGATGCGACCTTGAGGGCCATGACCATGCGGTGGTCGTGATGAGAGGTGTAGTTTCCGCCCTTGAGAAGGTTATTGTCGAGGAGGCGCTGTGCGAGCGTATGTCCTTTGACCACGAGCACATCTCCCTGGATCTCAGCCTCGACGCCCATCTGTGTCAGCATCTCGAGGATAGCCTTCGCCCTGTCGCTTTCCTTATTGGCTAGTCGTCCGACTCCCTCGATTCGGCTTGTACCCTGACAGAAGGCTGCAAGGACAGACACAATAGGGAAAAGGTCCGGGCAGTTGGAAGCATCCACACTGAATGCCTTGAGCGGAGCACGCTGGACAGTGATGTTTCCTTTGTCGCCATCAAGCTGCGAAAGGCTTGCGCCAGCATCCATGAGGATGTCCATGATAGAAAGGTCGGCCTGGAGAGATGTGGTGTCAAGGCCAGTAAGCTCGAGCTGACCGAAGAGTGCACCTGCCACGAGGAAGTTCGCAGCCGCGCTCCAGTCACCTTCAAGGTCGATTTCGACAGCCTTGTATTTCTGACCGCCCTTCACCTTGAACACCATCTCAGTGCAGAGGGACCAGTCTCCGTTGGACTCGAGGAAATCACGTCCGCCGAGCATTTCGTTACCCACCTTGATTCCGAACTTCTTCAGAACCTCGAGGGTGATGAACATATATGGAATGCTCTTCGGCTCATGAACGATGAGCGAAGTATTCTTCTCAGAAAATGGCAGAGCCATAAGAAGGCCTGAGATGAGCTGTGAGCCATGTTTTCCGGAAATCTCGGCACGGCCTGACTTCAACGGGCCCTGAACAGAAAGAGGGATGCGCACGGGATCCGACTCGCTTGTAATGGTCGCATCAAGAGCCTCCATTATTTCCTTGGCACCGGTAAGCGGACGGCCGAGGAGAGTCTTCTCGCCTGTAAAGTTCACCGGTTTCTGGCTGATCTGAGCCATAACAGGAATGAGCATTCTGGTAAGAAGTCCAGATTCTCCGACATGGAGGGTATCGAAATCTGCCAGAGCGCCGAACTGAGCCGATATTCCTTTGATTGTCAACTCGTTGCCCTCCTGAGCAATTTCAGCACCGAGGTTGCGGGCCACCTGAAGAGCAGCCTCATTGTCCCCGCAAGGGGTATATCCTTTGAGATGAGAAGTACCTTCCGCGAGGGCAGCAGCAATGATCGCACGCTGTGCGAAGCTCTTCGAAACCGGCACTCCCAAGACATCTTCCGAACTTATGAAATGGTAACCACCATATACGGCCTTGGCCATTTCTTCCGCAGCCCACTGACCTGGAGCAGCAGTCTCCTCCGCTGTCAATGCGGCATATGTGTATGGAGCACCTTTTTTGAGGCATTCGACGCGAGAGACACGACCTTCTTCACCCATGCAAAACGCTATGAGTCCGCCATCAGAAAGAGCACCTATCCTTTCATTTCCGGAAGTCTGCTCCTCGCGGCACCAGTCGTAGAGAGCCATGACCTTGTCATTGTCCTCCTGCGAACTGGCGGTTGTCACCACCTTTACCATATCTGCGCCGTGATAGACGCATTTCTCGACGATGGCCTTGAGTGCTTCCAACGAATCAGTACCCTCGAAATCGTGGTATGACCTGATGAATATGGTACCGTTCTCATGCGCCGCCTGACGGATGCGCTTCGACATCTGCTTCTGCGCCTCGAGCTCCACGTCCACATATCTTGCACCAGCTTCGATGGCCCTGATCAAGCGTCTTTCCGCGATCTGCATTGCCTTGATCATACGGCTCTGCTCCGGAATGTCCTGGAGAGAAGGGTCATTCTCAGCTATCTCGCTGATGCGGCATGTCGCCACCAGCGGCACGTCCGACGAGAACACGTTGTCGGTCTCCTTGGCAGAAAGCTCGCAGCGGTCGAGACGGATTTCCGCCATCTCGCACTGCTCCAGAGCTTCGATTATCTGCTCGTAATTCTTGTTCTGTATGGTAGTACAAATCATAATCCTTAATCTTCTTTGTCCGTCTGTCGTTATGCCAGCATTTCGCAGACCTCTTCCACTGTGAGATCATGCATCACCACATCTCCTACCTTGCGCGGCAGCACGAAATGCACCTTTCCGCCCTCGGCCTTCTTGTCCTTCTTCATCGCCTCCGCCATGTCTGAAACAGTATATGGATTGATAATCAGCAACAGACACGACTCCAAAGTATGTTCAATCTCCTTTGCAAAGCCCTCCTCTGCCATGCCGAGTTTCTCTGAAAGCTGTGCAGCATATACCATCCCCAATGCGACTGATTGGCCATGATCGATGTCATTATGATGCTTTGCCGCAAGGGACTCTATCGCATGAGCGAAGGTATGACCAAGGTTGAGCTTCCTACGCTCGCCGCCTTCGAACTGATCTCGAGACACCACACCAGCCTTTACGGCAGCAGCCGCAGCAATTAGAGGGGTCATCTGTGAAAGCTTTCCAGAAAGCACCTCCGACCATGTATCCAGACTGTAGCTGAGGGTCTGGCTTCCGTCGCGGGTAGCGATGAACTCGTCGGTCACTTCTCTCAGGAAGCTGACTGCCTTTTCATAATTGCCGTTGTCCTCGATGATGAAAGTCTTGAGAAGTTCTGCCGCACCTGAAAGGAAATCCTGCATAGGAAGGCTCTCAAGCACCTGCGGGCAGACATATGTGAACTCTGGCTGACGGATCACTCCGAGCATATTCTTATATCCCCCGAAATTCACTCCGGTCTTTCCTCCGATAGAGGCATCGACCTGTGAAAGAAGGGTTGTAGGAACATAGGCGAATCGCACTCCCCTCTTATACATCGATGCTGCAAATCCCACCATATCGGTTGTGATTCCGCCACCGATTGCCAACACGAGGGCATCTCTGTCGGCACCGTTTTCAAGTAGCCATCCGCAGATCTCCATCACGGTTTCCATGCTCTTGGCCTCCTCAGAAGCCTCTACAAGCATGCCCGGCACACCTCTGCGGTTCAGCAGCTCTGCAATCTCAGCCGCACATGGACAGCTCATAGCGACATTGCTGTCCATCACAACATAGATATGCTCATAAGGCTCCAGACAAGCCTGAAGACCTTCCATGCCATCCTCGACCAGGATCCTGCTGATCACCTGCTCTCCGTCGTATATGTTTATCTGCTCCATATCTCTGAAATGTTCCAACTTACAAATATACATAATTGCGACCACCCGCACCACAATTATTTTGCATTTTCAGAAAATTCCGATACCTTTGCAATCCTTAATACGGAGGAACATCCTTCACGTGTCTCTTCAACAGGACACACCAGCCCGGATGGCGGAATCGGTAGACGCGCTGGTCTCAAACACCAGTGGAGCAATCCGTGCCGGTTCGATCCCGGCTCCGGGTACCCTCAAATGGCCTACAGACACCTGTAGGCCATTTTTATATAAGATTTTCCCCACATTTTCCCCACATCTTACAATTATCTTACATAAGGGGTGTAAATTTTTCATATTTATTTAGGGAAATTGTCAATTCGTCAAATTCATCCATTTTTTATTTGATTTGACATCATCACCCTCTTAAGGTGAAGTTTTTACAGATAT
>JAFZGK010000029.1 GCA_017555445.1 Bacteroidales bacterium | reverse complement strand
GTGTCCCCCTGAAAGGGGGATGTCACGAAGTGACAGGGGTTGAAAAGAGATAGACAGAAATAAAGGTTGGCCCTCGGGCCAACCTTTATTTCTGTCTCAAGAATACCTGAACAGGACATCCGAGGAAATCGAAGTGCGTGCGCAACTTGTTCTCAAGGAAACGTCTGTACGGCTCACGTATATACTGCGGAAGATTGCAGAAGAACGCGAATGAAGGCGAACGTGTAGGAAGCTGAGTCACGTACTTGATCTTGATGTACTTGCCCTTCCATGCAGGTGGAGGATAATTCTCGATCTCAGGAAGCATCACATCATTGAGCTGTGAAGTCGAGATCTTACGTGAATAATTCTCATATACATGTGCGGCAGCATCGAGCACATCCATGATTCTCTGCTTGTTGATCACTGAAGTGAAGATGATAGGAAGATCGGTGAACGGAGCAAGACGTGCCTTGATTGCCTCCACATACTGCTTCATTGTGTTGCTGTCCTTCTCGACAGTATCCCATTTGTTCACTACAACCACACATCCCTTCTTGTTTCTCTGGATGAGGTTGAAGATCGCCATGTCCTGAGCCTCGATACCTGTCTGAGCATCAACCATGAGGATGCAGACATCAGAATGCTCGATAGCACGGATCGATCTCATTACAGAATAGAACTCGAGGTCCTCATGAACCTTTGTCTTCTTTCTCATTCCGGCAGTGTCTACAAGCATGAACTCATGACCGAACTTGTTATATAAGGTAGCGATCGAGTCGCGTGTCGTACCCGCAATAGGAGTCACGATGTTTCTCTCCTTTCCGAGGAGAGCGTTGGTAAGAGAAGACTTGCCGACGTTCGGCTTACCTACGATGGTGAAGTGAGGAAGTTCAGGATGCTCGTCTGTATCAGGATCCTCTTCTGGAAGAACCTTCACGATTGCATCAAGAAGGTCACCTGTACCGCCGCCGTTAGCTGCAGAAATGCTGTAAACTTCTCCGAGTCCGAGTGAATAGAACTGGAATGCATCGTACATCTTCTCACCTGAGTCGATCTTGTTCACTGCAAGGATGACCGGCTTGCCGCTGCGACGGAGAAGGTCTGCGATCTCCTCATCATAGTCGGTGATACCTGTCTGAGCCTCAACCATGAAGAGCACTACATGCGCTTCCTCGATGGCAAGAACAACCTGCTTGCGGATCTCCTCTTCGAAGATGTCATCAGAGTTGGAAGTGTATCCGCCGGTGTCTACCACCGAGAACTCGGTGCCGCACCACTCGCATCTTCCATAATGTCTGTCACGGGTCACACCCGCTGTCTCGTCTACGATTGCCTGGCGCATTCCCACCAGACGGTTGAAAAGTGTCGATTTACCCACGTTAGGGCGTCCGACGATTGCTAATAAACTCATAATCAAATAGTTTAGTTGTTAATATCCCGCCTCACGGCGATGATTGCCTGTCCCTATCCGGGACCGAAATATAGTTATGGTCATGCGACCATGAAATCATATCAATGACAGTCGATGCGAGATCCGCAGCTCGCACAGCCGCCTTCATCACATGAGGCAGGAGTTCCGTCAGGATTCTTCTTGCCCCACAGCTTCATCTCATCCTCTTTTGCACACTTGATGCCCCTCTTGCGCATCTCTATGTTGTTCTCGATCTCGGTTTCAGGAAACTTTCCGTCCTTCCTGAAGATGATGTTGAAACATAGGCCGAACACGCATAGACCCACAAGTATGAGAGCAGCAAAAATAACTTCCATAAATTCTAATATAAAATTCCGTCGGAGGCTTCTTTGCCCCCGGCGGAATCAATATCAATTTAAGTTCCTAGTTGATGAAACTTGTGCTGATTGTCTCGTAATTGTATACCTTGTCGATGATGTCTGCAAACATCTTTGTCATCGAAAGGACTGTGATCTTGCTCTTGTCCTTTGCAGGGTCGTCGCTGAGCGGAATAGTGTCGGCAACGATAACCTCCTCAAGCTCTGACTCGGCGATTCTGTCATAAGCAGGACCTGAGAACACAGGGTGAGTAGCACATGCACGTACGCTCAATGCTCCCATTTCCTTAAGCACGTTTGCTGCCTTTGCAAGTGTTCCGGCTGTGTCGATCATGTCGTCTACAATCACGATGTTCTTGCCGGCAACCTCACCGATAGCTGTGATTGAAGCTACTACATTGGCCTTCTCACGTGACTTGTGGCAGATGACAACCGGGCACTCGAGGTATCTTGCATAAGCGTTAGCTCTCTTTGCGCCACCCATATCCGGTGCTGCGATCGCAAGATTGTCGATGTTGAGGCTCTTGAGGTATGGGAGGAATACTGCACTTGCATAGATGTGGTCTACAGGGAAGTCGAAGAATCCCTGGATCTGGTCTGCGTGAAGGTCACATGTCATGACTCTGTCGCAGCCTGCTGCGTTAAGCATGTTAGCCACAAGCTTTGCACCGATTGAAACTCTTGGCTTGTCCTTGCGGTCCTGTCTTGCCCATCCGAAGTAAGGCATTACAGCGATCACCTTATGAGCAGATGCTCTCTTTGCTGCATCGATCATGAGGAGAAGTTCGAAGAGATTGTCTGTAGGAGGGAAAGTCGACTGGATAACGAATACAGTCGCGCCTCGTACGCTTTCATTATAGCTTGGCTGGAACTCGCCGTCGCTGAATGTGATTACGTCTGAATCTCCGAGCTCTAAATTGAGGGCCTTTGCCACCTTGAGCGCGAATTCCTTCGAAGCCTTGCAGGCAAAAATCTTGAGTTTGTGTTCGTCGTGCATTGTATAGAGGGTGTTATGGTTTTACTTATCTTCTTCTTTCAGTGTTTCGAGGACAGATCCTATGTAGTCGAGGATCTCCTCTCTGCCGAGTCCGGTCTCGGATGAACTTACGAATGTAGGCGGGAGCTCTTCCCAAAGCTCAAGAATCTGAGCTTTCATCTTGTCGATCTGCTTTGCAAGCGCCTGAGGACCGTTCTTGTCTCCCTTTGTGAAGATGATTGCGAATGGAATCTGACTCTGACCAAGTTCGATGAGGAAATCCATATCGACCTTGCCGATGTCATGTCGCGAGTCTATCAGAACAAAGAGCATCACCATCTCTTCGGAGAGATTGATGTAGTTTCTGATGACCTGCTCAAGTTTCTTCTTGCCTGTGTCGGACATCTTTGCATATCCGTAGCCTGGAAGGTCCACGAGATACCACTGCCTGTTGAGAAGGAAATGGTTCACGAGCCTGGTCTTTCCCGGCTTGCTTGATGTCATTGCAAGGTTCTTCTTGTTGCAGAGCATGTTGATCAGCGAAGACTTGCCGACATTGGACCTTCCGATGAACGCGAATTCAGGAAATTTCTGCTTCGGCTTCTCGGAAATTCTGGTGCTGCTGCCAGCAAAAAGTGCTTCTGTGACCTTCATAAAAATCAAAATTCCAAATCAGTCGGCAAAGATAGAAAAATTTCTTTTATTTCTATGAAATGGTGCATCTTGTATGGGATTTTTTCCTAAATTTGTAACCGCCACAAATAAAAAGACAGCAAAGGACATGGAAAAGGAACATATTGACCTTCTTGAATTGCAGAGCAGGCTCAAGCAAGGGGTAGAATGCCTTTTTCCGTCCCGTCTCTGGGTCAAGGCCGAAGTCAGTGCTGTCAAGGCCCGCAGCGGAGGCCATTGCTACATGGAACTCTCGCAGAGTGATTCAAAGGGACTCGTCGCAAAGGTCAATGCGATAATCTGGAGCTCCCGTCATCGTTTCATCGCACCATATTTCGAAGAAGTCACCGGTTCCCCTTTGCAGGAAGGCATGACTGTCCTTGTGGAGGTACAGGTCAATTACAGTCAGCTCTATGGCATGTCTCTGATCGTCAATGATATCGATCCGGAATATTCGCTCGGAGTAAAGGAGCTGGAAAGGCAGAAGACCATAGAAAGGCTTCAGAAAGAAGGGCTAATGGATCTTCAGAAGGAACTTGCCTTGCCTGCACTCCCTTATCGTCTCGCGGTCGTGTCGGCAGAAGATGCGGCAGGGTATCGTGACTTCATGCGCCATCTGCATGAAAATCCTTATGGTTTTGTTTTCAGTACGGAGCTTTTTCCAGCTTTGATGCAGGGAGCGGATTCTCCTGTCTCGATTATTTCAGCACTTGATGCCATCAATGAAAATGAGCGGGGTTATGATGCGGTGCTGATTCTGCGAGGAGGCGGAGCGAAACTTGATCTTGCCTGCTTTGACGACTATGAACTTGCGGCAGTGATAGCCCAATATCCTCTGCCAGTTCTTACCGCCATAGGTCATGATCAGGACCATCATGTCTGTGATATGGTGGCCCATGAATATCTCAAGACCCCTACAGCCCTTGCTGACTTCATTCTCTCTATGTATGAGGATGAGGATGCAAGGCTTTCTTCATTTGCGGCACGCATGAAGATGGCGTTCAACTCGCGTCTTTCTTCTATGGAGAATCAGGTCGCCAACCTTCAGGGCAGGGTGAGGAACGGTGCAATGATGAGACTGTCTTTGTGCGAATCGGCTCTGGAGCTGCTCAGGACGAGGATTGAGGCGGCCGATCCGAGGAAGATACTTGAAAGAGGTTATGCCCTGGCTGTGGATGCTGACGGAGTGGTCATGAAGGGAACTGCAGGCCGCAGGGCAGGTGACAAGGTTTCTGTCGTGTTTGCGGACGGATCCCTTGATTGTGTTGTTGAAAAGATTTCATGAAAGATATGAAAGAAGAATTTGATTATAACAAGGCCGTGGAAGAGCTTGAGGCGATAGCGGCAAAGGTGGAGGACCCGAAAACGGCCCTGGGAGATATAGAAAAGCATATCAGACGTTCAAAGGACCTGATAGATGCTTGTCGTGCCTATTTGAGAGGTACACGTGAAAAGTTGGAAACATTAAATGACTAAAACATATGTGCGCAAGAAAAAAGAATGCGATGATCTATGACCATGACGAGTGGTTGGAGCCGTATAAGGCAGTCATTGACAGAAGACACAAGATGATTCTTGACCTCAAGGAGAGAATGTCTGTCGACGGGTCTCTGAGCAAGGGAATGAACAACCATTCTTACTACGGTCTGCATAAGACAGCTCAGGGAGAGTGGGTGTTCCGCGAGTGGGCACCAAACGCGACCAAGATATATCTCATCGGCGACTTCAACAACTGGCGTCGCAGTGAGGCCTATGCTCTCAAGCCTATCGGTGGAGGCAACTGGGAAATCGTTCTTGATGAAATGTTCCTCAGCCATGGTACCCTCTATAAGCTTTTCATCGAGTGGCAGGGCGGTGGAGCCGAGAGGCTTCCGGCTTATCTTACACGTGCTGTCCAGGATCCTCATACAAAGCAGTTCTGTGCTCAGGTCTGGGACCCGGCAAAGCCTTACGAATGGAAGAATGAAGGACCTGGAAAGAGACCTCATCCGCTTATCTATGAATGCCATATCGGTATGGCAGCAGAGGAGGAGAAGGTCGGTACATTCGAGGAGTTCCGTCTGAATGTGCTTCCGAAGGTTGCTGACCTCGGCTATGACACGCTTCAGATCATGGCCCTTCAGGAACATCCTTACTACGGATCTTTCGGCTATCAGGTGTCCAACTTCTATGCGCTCAGTTCGCGTTTCGGTACTCCTGAGGAATTCAAGGCTCTCGTGGATGAGGCTCATGGTCTCGGAATAGCAGTGGTCATGGATATCGTCCATTCTCACTCTGTTGATAATGAAGCGGAAGGACTTGGTCTCTTCGACGGAAAGGAGACGCTTTATTTCTATGACGGCTGGCAGGGCCACCATCCTGCATGGGGTTCGCGCTGCTTTGACTACGGCAAGGATGAGACAAAATACTTCCTCCTGTCCAACTGCAAGTATTGGATGGAGGAATATCATATCGATGGATTCCGTTTTGACGGTGTGACCAGCATGCTTTACTGGGATCATGGTCTTGAGAAGGCTTTCGTAGGATATGAAAATTATTTCAATCAGGGTGTAGACGATAATGCGATTGCATATCTGGCCCTTGCAAACGTCCTTATTCATGAAATGAACCCTGATGCATTCACTATTGCCGAAGATGTCAGCGGTATGGCAGGACTTGCAGCTCCGCTCGCTATGGGAGGCGTAGGATTCGACTTCCGAATGAGCATGGGAGTTGCTGACAACTGGATCAAATGGATCAAGGAACTTTCTGATGATCAGTGGAGTGTAGGCGAGATATGGTGGCAGCTCACTAACAAGCGCGCTGATGAGAAGACCATCAGTTATGCAGAGTGCCATGATCAGGCGATGGTGGGCGACAAGACTATCGCTTTCCGTCTGATGGATGCCGAAATGTATACATCGATGAACAAGGAGTCCCAGTCTCCTGTGGTCGACAGAGGAATGGCGCTTCATAAGATGATCCGCCTCGTGACCATGGCGACATGCGGCAACGGCTACCTCACATTCATGGGTAACGAGTTCGGTCATCCGGAGTGGATCGACTTCCCTCGTCTTGGCAACGACTGGTCGTTCAAACATGCCCGAAGACAGTGGTCTCTGGCTGAACCGGACTATCTCAGATACAGATATTTGAGAAATTTTGACAAGGCTATGGTCGAAATGGCGCGTCAGGAATCGATTCTTGACGAGGTTCCTGAACTTTTTGTCCAGGATGAAGAGAAAAAGATTCTTATTTTCAAAAGAAAAAATTGTATCTTTGCGCTCAATTTTAACCCCACTGCCTCATTTGTCGATTACGGCTTTGCCGCACCGGCGGGAAAATATGAGGTCGTATTGAACTCAGACGAAAACGAATTTGACGGCTTCTCCAGAGTAAAGACTGGGGAGGTGCATTTTAGTGTACCTGTGGAAAGTGAAAACGGCAATGGTAAATACAAGGACAGTCTGTCACTCTATCTGCCGAACCGTTGTGCAGTCGTACTGAAGAAGATTGATTAATTTTTTATAAAACAACAATATATGGCTTTTCTAAAATTCAACAAGTCCGAGCTCGTGAACCTCGAGTACTCGCTCAAGCGCGAGATCATCACGGCTAACGAGTCGGGTGCCTACTGCAACACGTCGATCGTGACTTGCAACACAAGGCGTTACCACGGACTTCTTGCAGTCCCTGTAGAGGAGCTTGGCGGTGGAAAGTACATGCTTCTTTCGTCATTGGATGAGACCATCCAGCTCGGAGGAAAGCAGTTCAACCTCGGAATCCACTGTTATGGTGACACTTACGAGCCGAGAGGACATAAGTACATCATTGACTTTGATGCCGATCCGTTCCCAGTCATCACCTACAAGGTCGGAGGAATCCTGTTTACAAAGACCATCATGATGGTTCCTGACAACGATCAGGTGATCATCAAGTATGAACTTCTGGCGGCTCCGTCGAAGGTTTCCCTTATGCTGAAGCCTTTCCTCGCTTTCAGAAGTGTTCATGGACTCACTTATCAGAATGCTGATGCCTACACAGCATATGATGAGATAGATGGCGGTGTATCATTCTGCCTTTACAACGGCTTCCCGTCACTCAATCTCCAGCTTTCAGGTCAGGCATCCTTCAAGTCTCAGCCATATTGGTACAACGGTGTGACATATTCTGACGAGTATCGTCGTGGATTTGACTGCCGTGAAGACCTCTTCGTTCCGGGTTTCTTCAATATCGAGATGAAGCCGGGCGATTCTGTGGTGTTCTCAGCATCTGTGAATGAGATCAATCCACGTGGTCTTAAGAGGAAATTCACTGATGTGCTCAAGAAGAAGGGCACAATCGATTCATATGTAGACCTTCTCGTGCACAATGCCGAGATGTTCAAGTGCCACAAGGGCGACAGAGCTCAGGTCAATGCGGGATTCTCATGGCTTGAGACAGGTCTTCTCCGTGAGACAATCGTATCTCTCCCTGGTCTTACCCTCTATGCAAATGGTGACTGTGCGGAGTTCGAGAAGATCCTCGACACCCTTATCGCAGACGAGCAGGAGAGACTTTTCCATCGTACAACACAGTGCGAGGCGCCTCTCAGACTCACCGAGACAATCCAGCAGTATGTACGCTTCAGCGGCAAGGAAAGGCAGATCTGGAAGAAGTACGGTGAGACTCTCAAGGGTATCATCGAAAGCTACTCTCCAGGCAGAAGAAAAGAGATTGCAATGCATCCTAACGGACTTCTCTGGGCTCAGCTCGACGGAGTTGCTCTCTCGTGGATGAATGCATATGTATATGGCCGTCCGGTGACAGAACGTGCTGGCTATCAGGTGGAGACCAACGCTTTCTGGTACAACGCTCTCTGCTTCGCTATCGACATGGAGAACAAGTACGGTCCTAAGAAGGATAATGAGTTCGTTGCAAGATGGACACGCGTGCGTGACCTCGTGAAGGAGAACTTCCAGCCTATGTTCTGGAGACCTGACTGGGGATATCTTGTTGACTACGTAGGCAACGGTCCGGTAGACCAGGCGGTGAGACCTAACCTTCTCTTCCCTGCTTATCTTGAGTACAGCCCTATCGATGACGAGGTCATCACAGAAGTTGTGAATACCATCAACGTAGAGCTCGTGACAAAGAGAGGACTCAGATCTCTCTCTCCAAGAAATGAGGCTTACAGAGGCGTATATGAGGGATCGCAGATCGACCGCGACCTTGCATACCACCAGGGTTGTGCGTTCCCTGCACTCCTTGCTCCATACATCGACCTCTGCTTCCGCATGATGGGTGAGGCATTCTATGGTAGAGCTAAATATCTCGTTGAGGGATTCTTTGAGGATATCAGCAAGCACGGTGTAGGCGCATTCTCCGAGCTTTATGATGGAGACCCTCCACATGAGCCGCATGGTGCAATCGCATCGGCAATGAGTACTGCTGCACTTCTCCGTATCGCATATATCATGGAACAGTATAAATAATATAAGGAGGAATAGGAAATGAGAGTTTTGATGTTCGGATGGGAGTTCCCTCCTCATATCGCAGGTGGTCTTGGAACAGCCTGCTACGGCATGACCAAGGGTCTTGCATACAACGATGTCGATGTTCTTTTCGTGATGCCTTCAGCTTCGGGTGACGAGGATGAGAGCGCTGTGAAGATCATCAACGCCAGCGATGTGGCGATTGACACTGTCAGTGCTACAGTTGACGAATTCCTCGGAAAGGTGCAGTTCGTGCACATCGGAACAAATATGGTCCCTTATGTCGATCCTCAGGACTTCACCACAATGGTGGAAGAGGAGCGCAAGAGACAGATCAAGGGCTTCCGAGTGCAGTACGGCCAGAAATACAAGTTCTCCGGAAAGTATGGCGCAAACCTCATGGAGGAGGTTGCACGCTACGCAATGGTGGGTGCTACCATCGCCATGCAGTATAAGGACCAGTTCGACGTGATTCATGCTCATGACTGGCTCACATATCTCGCAGGTATCGCTGCAAAGCAGCTTACAGGCAAGCCGCTCGTAGTGCATATGCACGCGACATCATACGACCGTGCAAGCGACGATCAGGTAGATACACGAGTTGTGGACCTTGAGACAAAGGGTATGATGGCAGCTGACAAGGTCATGGCCGTGTCTGAGCTTACAAGAAATATCTGTATCAACCGATATGGCATCGAGCCTGAAAAGGTTGTAGCAGTACATAATGCAGTTGACTTCAGCGGTCGTGAAAAACTCGAGGTCGAAAGAAACGTCAAGGAGAAGGTCGTTACCTTCCTCGGACGTGTGACTTACCAGAAGGGACCGGAGTATTTCATCGAGGCTGCTGCAAAGGTTCTCAAGAGATGCAAGGATGTACGTTTCGTGATGGCCGGAAGCGGTGACATGCTCAACAGATGTATCCGCCACGTCGCACGTCTCGGTATCTCGGATAGATTCCATTTCACAGGCTTCCTTCGCGGAAAAGAAGTGCACAAGATGTTCGCACTGTCTGACGTGTATGTGATGCCTTCGATCTCGGAGCCGTTCGGTATCTCTCCTCTTGAGGCAATGCAGACAAACGTGCCTTCGATCATCTCAAAGCAGTCAGGCTGTGCCGAGATTCTCGACTATGCCCTTAAGGTTGATTTCTGGGATGTGGATGCAATGGCAGACGCTATTTACGGTCTTCTTCAGTATCCTGCAATCTCACGCCTTGCTGCACGTTGCGGATATGAGGAGGTCAACAGCATCAAGTGGAACGATGTCGCTGCCAAGATCAAGGGAATTTATCAGGAAGTAATTGACAAAAATTAAAATATAACATAATCATGAAAAAGAGTATTTGTCTGTATTTTCAGGTTCATCAGCCAAACAGATTGAGATTATACAGATTCTTTGACATCGGAAAGGATTCGCACTATTATGATGATTTTGCGAACAGAACAATCCTCCGCAGAGTTGCACAGAAGTGCTATCTCCCAATGAATGCACTTCTTCTCGAGCTTATCGAGGCGCACAAGGGAAGCTTCAAGGTGGCATTCTCTATCTCAGGTTCTGTCCTTGAGCAGTTCGACAGATATGCACCGGAGGTGATCGAGAGCTTCCGCAAGCTTGCCCAGACAGGATGTGTAGAGTTCCTTTCTGAGACATACTATCACTCTCTTGCTTCACTCCAGTCACCTAACGAGTTCAAGAACCAGGTTCTCAAGCACAAGGCTGCAATCGAGCACTATTTCGGAGTGACTCCAAAGACTTTCCGTAACACTGAGCTCATCTACTCTGATGCAATCGGTGAAATGGTATATGACATGGGATTCAAGACCATGCTTACAGAAGGTGCAAAGCACGTTCTCGGTTGGAAGAGCCCTAACTTCGTATACACCTGCGCTCAGGCTCCAAGCCTCAAGCTCCTTCTCAAGAATTCAGGACTCAGCGATGACATCGCTTTCCGTTTCTCAGACAGGACTTGGTCAGACTGGCCTCTTACAGGTGAGAAGTATCTCGGATGGCTCAAGTCTGCAGCTCAGAACGACGATGTTGTCAACCTTTTCATGGATTATGAGACATTCGGTGAGCACCAGAAGGCTGCCAGCGGTATCTTTGATTTCATGAAGTTCCTCCCTGAGGTCGTACTTGCTGACGGAGAGTTCGAGTTCGTGACTCCGGCTCAGGCCGCAAAGAAGCATCGTCCTGTATCGGATCTCGATGTAATGGATCCTATCTCATGGGCTGACGAGGAGCGTGACGTGACTGCATGGCTTGGTAACGAGCTTCAGAACGACGCATTCAACAAGCTTTATGATCAGGAAGAGAAGCTTGCCCTCCTCGATGACGAGGCTCTTTGGGCAGACTTCGGTCACCTTCAGGAGAGCGACCACTTCTATTATATGTGCACAAAGTTCTTCTCAGACGGAGCTGTTCATAAATATTTCAACCCGTATGATACTCCATATGAGGCATTTATCAACTATATGAATGTTCTCAGCGATTTTATTTTGCGAGTTGATGATGCAATTTCCGTTTCAGATGTTAACTTTGCACCCGCAAAACCGGTAAAGGCTCCTGCAAAGAAGGTTGCAAAGACAGTGAAGGCTCCAGCAAAGACTGCTGCCAAGGCTGCTCCTAAGGCTGCTGCAAAAGCGAAGAAGCCTGCCGCAAAGAAGACAGCGAAGAAATAATCGGTTGATGAGATCTGACTGAAGGCCTTAAAGCTGACAGAAAGACTGACAAGATCGAAATGATATAATTCCCCGGACGAAGCCCAGCAGGGTTTCGGCCGGGGTAAATAAGTAATTTATTTAGGATATATGGCAAAAGAACTTATCAAGCCGGATTATCTGTTTGAAGTTAGTTGGGAAGTGTGTAACAAGGTGGGAGGTATCTATACCGTAGTAGCCACCAAGTCCCTTTATCTCAGAAGTGAGTACAACCGCCGCCATATCATGGTCGGACCGGATGTATGGATGGACACAGACAGCAATCCTGATTTCCTTGAAGATCCTTCACTTTACAGGGGTTGGAAGGCTCAGGCTGCTGCAGAAGGCCTCAGAGTACGTGTCGGAAGATGGAACGTACCTGGAAAGCCGACAGCAATTCTCGTAGATTTCAAGCAGTTCCTTACCCGTCAGGATGAGATCCTTACCGAATTCTGGAAAAGGTTCGGAGTGGATTCGTTGACAGGTAACTGGGACTATCGTGAATCCGCGCTCTTCGGCTATGCAGCCGGAAGAGTAATCGAAAGCTTCTACAATTATAATCTCGAAGCTTCAGACAAGGTCGTGGCTCAGTTCCACGAGTGGATGACCGGAACCGGTCTCCTTTACCTCAAGTCTGTGAATGTACCGGTTGCAACAGTCTTCACGACTCATGCAACAGTTATCGGAAGGTGCATCGCAGGTAACAATCTGCCGCTTTATGACGGCATCTTGAACTACAACTCTGACGAGATGGCAAGACGCTTCAATGTTATTGCCAGACATTCCCTCGAGAAGAAGGCCGCTCAGAACAGCGATGTCTTCACTACGGTCAGCGACATCACAGCACAGGAGTGCCGCCAGTTCCTCGGAAGAGCAGTAGACGTAGTGACTCCAAACGGCTTCGAGCCAAGCTTCACTCCTGCAACTGAGGAGGAATATGATCTCAAGAGAGCGACAGCAAGAAAGAAACTCATGGAAGTAGCATCAGCTATGTGCGGTGAGGATGTTCCGGAAAATGCTGTACTCGTGGGCATCGGTGGCCGTTACGAGTGGAAGAACAAGGGTATCGACGTGTTCATCGACGCTCTCGACAAGTTGAACAAGATGGATTTCAAGGGCAAGTGCGTCCATGCATTCATCATGATCCCTTCAGGACATAATGGTCCGGACAAGCAGCTTGTTGCAAAGCTTGCAGGCAACGGATCCAACTATATCACCAGATCGTCACACTACCTGATGTATCCTGAGTATGATAATGTGACAAGACGTCTGAACGACCTCCAGTTCAACAACGCCATTGGAGACAAGGTGAAGGTATATTTCATCCCTTCTTACCTCAATGGCAATGACGGTGTCTTCAACCTTTCATACTATGACCTCCTCGTAGGTCTTGACCTTACTCTCTTCCCATCTTACTATGAGCCATGGGGTTATACTCCACTCGAGAGTCTTGCTTTCAGCGTTCCTTCACTTACTACAACCCTCGCGGGCTTCGGTCTCTGGGTTCGTAAGTATTATGGAAAGAAGCACCCTGGCATCACAGTTCTCGACAGAAGCGACTCCAACTACTTCGAAGTGGTTGACGGCGTGGCCGAGCGTGTGAAGGAAATTGCAACAATCCACAAGGAGACAAGACGCAAGTACATGGCCAATGCCAAGGATGTGTCTGAGATCGCCCTTTGGGAAAACAATATCGTATATTATAAGGAAGCTTATTCAACAGCTTTAGAAAAAATGATATCGGTCAAGGGAGAATATCCTGCGGCCAACAATAACAAATCTATGCAGTATAAGAAATTTGAAGTAAATCAGCCGACATGGAACAGCGTAATCGTGTCGCGTCATCTTCCAGAAAGTCTTAAAGACCTCGAAATACTTTCCAAGAACCTTTGGTGGTGCTGGAACGAGTCAGCAAAGAACCTCTTTGCATCAGTTGACCCACAGGCGTGGGAGGCATCAGGCCAGAACCCTATCGCAATGCTTGACAAGGTGAGCCTCAAGAGATATCAGAAGCTCGAGCAGGACGCAGAGTTCCTTGCAAACCTCAAGTCAGTAATGGACGAGTTCAACGCATACATGGCCCTCAAGGCAGAGCGTACAACTCCTTCAGTAGCATACTTCTGTATGGAGTATGGTCTTGACACATCACTCAAGATCTACTCAGGTGGTCTCGGTATCCTTGCAGGTGACTACATCAAGGAGACATCAGACATGAACACAAACCTCGTAGCTGTAGGTCTTCTCTACCGTTTCGGATATTTCAACCAGAAGCTCACTGCACACGGAGAGCAGGTTGCTGAGGACGTAGCTCAGGACTTCATGAAGATTCCTGCAACTCCTGTACGTGACGAGAACGGCAACTGGGTAAGCATCAGCGTGGCATTCCCTGGCCGTAATCTCAATGCACGTCTCTGGAGAGTTGACGTAGGTCGTACTGAACTCTATCTCCTCGATACAGACATCCCTGAGAACCTTCCAGAGGACCGTTCAATCACTTACAACCTTTATGGTGGTAACTGGGAGAACCGTCTCAAGCAGGAGCTCCTTCTCGGTGTCGGCGGTATCCGTGCCCTCCGCAAGCTCGGTTTCGCTCCGCAGGTTTACCACTGCAACGAGGGTCACGCAGCATTCATCGGTCTTGAGAGACTCCGTGAGCTCATCAACGAGCAGAACCTTGAGTTCAATGAGGCACTCGAAGTAGTAAGAGCTTCATCACTCTATACAACTCACACTCCTGTACCTGCAGGACACGACGCATTCGACGAGGGTCTTCTCCGTCAGTACATCGGCCACTATCCATCACGTCTCAAGGTAAGCTGGGAGACTATGATGGGTCTCGGAAAGGTAAACGGCGCTGATGTGAACGAGAAATTCTCTATGTCAACACTCGCTGCAAGCATCTCACAGGAGGTTAACGGTGTATCATGGCTTCACGGTGAGGTGAGCCGCGACATCCTCGGCTACATGTGGCCTGCATACCTTCCAGAGGAGCTTCACGTAAGCTACGTGACAAACGGTGTACACTATCCTACATGGACTGCACCTGAGTGGAAGGAGGTTCATGCGCGCGTATTCGGCGAAGAGTTCAAGACACACCACTATGACAAGTCATGCTTCGAGGGCATCTACAACGTATCTGACGAGGAAGTATGGAACATCCGTACATCACTCCGCAAGAAGCTCATCGAGGAAGTGAAGAGAAGACTCTCAGATCCAGCTGCAGCAAGCCACTACTCGCCTAAGCAGGTGGTTGAGATCAAGGAGAACCTCCGTGACGATGTTCTCACAATCGGTTTCGCACGTCGTTTCGCAACATATAAGAGAGCACACCTCCTTTTCCGTGACCTCGACAGACTCGCAGAGATCGTAAACGACCCTAAGCAGCCTGTACAGTTCCTCTTCGCAGGTAAGGCTCACCCAGCTGACAAGGCAGGTCAGGATCTCATCAAGATGATCGTGGAGATCTCTAAGCAGCCACGTTTCATCGGTAAGATCGTATTCGTTCCTAACTACGATATCACAGTTGCCAAGTATCTCGTTCAGGGTGTTGACGTATGGATGAACAACCCTACACGTCCACTCGAGGCTTCGGGTACTTCAGGTGAGAAGGCAGCTATGAACGGTGTAATGCATTTCTCAGTACTCGACGGATGGTGGGTTGAGGGCTACAAGAAGGGCGCTGGTTGGGCACTCCCTATGGAGCGTACTTACGACGACCAGAACTACCAGGATGAGCTCGACGCAGCTACTATCTACAACATCATCGAGAACGAGATCGCTCCTACATTCTACAACAAGAGCCTCTCGACAGGCCGCTCAGCAGACTGGATCGAGTATGTGAAGAACTGCGTTGCTCAGGTAGCTTGCAACTTCACAACAAACCGTATGCTCACTGACTACATCAACCAGTACTATGTTCCACAGGCTGCAAGAATTGACAGCATCGTTGCTGATGACTTCGCTAAGGCACGTGAGATCGCTGCATGGAAGAAGAACCTCCGTCGCGAGTGGAAGAACATCGAGGTTGTATCAGCAGTAATGCCTAACGGCAACGTTGACAACGTATATCTCGGTCACGATTTCAAGGCTGAGGTGGTTCTCAACATCGGTGACCTCAAGGCTGAGGAGATCGGAGTAGAGGTACTCTTCGCTACAACTGACAACAAGGGCAAGCTCCATATCCAGGAGAGATATGAGTTCCAGCCAGTTGAGACAGTTGACGGCGTAGCTAAGTATGTAGCTTCAATCAATCCTGACAGATCAGGTCTCTATCAGGTGGCAGGAAGAATCTACGCTAAGAACGCAGATCTCCCACACCGTCAGGACTTCGAACTAGTAAGATGGTTGTAGCAACCGGATTTTTCGACGGTGTCCACACCGGACACCGTCTTGTAATACAGCAGCTCGTAGAGGCTGCAGCAGTACGCGGGGATGAAAGCATGGTCATCACATTCTGGCCACATCCCCGTAATGTGCTGCAAAAAGAGGCCCGTTCACTCAGGCTTCTCACTACTCTTGAGCAGAAGAAGCGTATGCTTCTGGACTTGGGAGTAGATCATGTTGAGGTGCTTCAGTTCACGAAGGATTTCAGCACCATGACAACGGAGGATTATCTCCGTGTGCTTATGGACAGATATGGCGCAAAGACCATTCTTCTCGGATATGACAACAGGATGGGATGTGACGCCAAGGGTGCGGATCAGGTAGCTGCCATCGCCTCGGACCTCGGACTTGAGGTCATAAGGACTGAGATGGTGTCTTCAGATAAGGGTTATGCCGTGAGCTCTACCAAGATCCGTCAGCGGCTTGAGGAGGGAGATGTGAAGGGTGCTGCTTCGATGCTTGGTTATGGCTATTCTCTTCATGGAGTGGTCGTGGCAGGCAACAGGCTTGGACGTACAATAGGTTTCCCGACTGCCAACATGCAGCTGTATGAACCGTTGAAACTGGTCCCTTGCAATGGTGTGTATTCTGTTGAGGTAGAGGCTGTTGGAGGTCATTTTTCCGGCATGTGCAACATCGGATGCAGACCTACTGTCGGAGCTGGCAATGCCCGTACGATTGAGACGCATATCTTTGATTTTGATGAGGATATATATGGCCTCGACATGAAGATTACCTTTATTGAAAGGATTCGTGAAGAGCAGCGTTTTGATTCCTTGGAAGAATTGAAGGCTCAGCTGGCAAAAGATAGGGCTGCCATACTGAGCATGGCGAATGATATTTAAAATAGGAATATATGGAAACGATTTTAGGTCTCCTGCTGATTCTTCTTCCGGCTATATTCAAGCTGGTCGAAAAGAAACTGAATGCATCTGGTAAGACGCAAGCAGCTGAACAGGTCCATGATTGGTCCGAACTTTTCGCTGAAGATAAAGATGACAGGGAAGAGAAAGAAGACCAGGAAAAAGGGGAGTATGCCATTCCGGCATCACCGGTATTCCCTCAGCCTGTCGTTCCCATACATGAGCCAGTTCGCCCGAAACCGGTAAAGCCCGAGCCGGTAAGGGTAAAGGCAAAGAAGACTTCTTCCAAACCTATGCTTGTGGAAGAGGAACCGAAGAAGAAAGAGAAGATAGATCCGAAGAAACTCGTGATCTACTCGGAAATAATGAAACCCAAATTCTAAAACCAATAATTTATTATGGCACTTCAATACATGACCCAGGAAGGTCTTGACAAACTAAAGAAGGAACTTGCGGAGGCGATTGCCCAGCGTCCTGTGATTTCTGCTGCCATTGCAGAAGCAAGGGACAAGGGAGATCTTTCGGAAAATGCTGAGTATGAAGCGGCTAGAGAGGCTCAGGGTCTTCTTGAACTCAATATTGCCAAGCTTCAGAACCTTGTTGCGAATGCACGTGTGATAGATGAGTCACAGATTGGTACAGACAAGGTGCAGATGCTCAACAAGGTAAAGGTAAAGAACCTCAATACAAACCAGATAATGAACTTCACTCTCGTAAGCGAGAATGAGGCAGACTTCATGGCAGGTAAACTTGCTGCTGGCACGCCTATCGGACAGGCTCTCATGGGCCATTCTGTAGGTGACGTTGTGGAGGCCAAAGTACCTGCAGGCATCATCAAGTTCGAGATCCTTGATATCACACTTTAATTTATGGCAACAATTTTCACAAAGATCGCCAAGGGTGAGATCCCGTCATATAAGGTGGCGGAAAACGATGATTTCTATGCTTTCCTGGACATCGCTCCAATGGCAAAGGGTCACACTCTCGTCATCCCTAAACATGTAGAGGATGACTATATCTTCAATCTTGAGGATCAGACTTACATGGGTCTCTGCGCTTTCGCAAAGAAGGTGGCTCAGGCCGTGAAGGCAGCTGTTCCATGTCAGAGAGTCGGCGTGGCAGTCCTTGGAATGGAGGTACCTCACACACATATCCATCTTGTTCCTCTCACCACAGAGGCTGATATGGATTTCAGAAAAAAGAAACTCGAACTTTCTGCAGAGGAGTTCTCTGCGATTGCTTCATCAATTCTTACAGAATATGAGAAGATTAAATAAATTCCTTATGATCGCTGCAGCTACAGTGATGGCTGCATCATGCTCGACAAAAGCAGTTATAGATGGTACAGTAGCCTCACTCCAGTCAGGCGAAGTCATTGTAAAACTCCTCGACATCAACAAGTATCAGGTTCTTGATACAGTAGCTACTGATGCTGCAGGTCGTTTCAGCTACAAGGTAAATGTAGAGGCTGGCCAGCCGGAGTTCGTATATGTATTTCACAAGGATACAAAGATCGCATCCCTTCTTCTTGAGGCCGGTGATAATGTGACCGTCACTGCAGATACTCTTGGAAACTACACAGTGGCAGGTTCTGAGGAATCACTCAAGCTTGCGCAGGTAGAAAAGAATTTTGCAGCATCTCTCCTTAAACTGAATGATCTTGCTGTAAAGCTTGAGACTGCTTCAGACAAGGAGATGAGTGAGATCAGCCGTGCTATGGGCCAGGAATATGTCCGTTACTATCGTGAAAGTGTGAAATATATCATGCAGAACAGCAGCTCACTTACTTCTGTGCCTGTGCTCTTCCAGTACTTCAGTCCTGAACTTCCTGTCTTTGGACAGAATACAGATGCTATCCATTTCCGTTCTGTAGCAGATTCTCTCGAACTTGTATATCCTGAGTCCAAGTATGTACAGGCTCTCAGAAAAGAGGCTCAGCAGCGTTACAACTACCTTGAGCTACAGGCTAAGATCGATAATGCTCAGGAAGTGAGCTATGTCGATATAGAGCTTCCGGATGTGAAGGGTCAGAAGGTGAAGCTCAGCGAGATTGATTCAAAGGTTGTGATCATCTATTTCTGGAATGCAGAGGATGCTACACACAAGATGTTCAATCAGGATGTTCTCAAGCCGCTTTATGAGGACTATCATAAGAAGGGTGTAGAGATCATGCAGGTGTCTCTTGATGTAGACAAGGCAGTATGGGCTAAGGCAGTGAAGGATCAGCAGCTCCCATGGGTGAACGTATGCGACTCGCGCGGTGCGGCATCTCCATATGTGACATTATACAACATCGTATCAGTTCCATCTATGTTCATTCTTGCTGATGGCGAACTCGTAGATGGTGATGTTGTGGATGAGAATTCACTCCGCAGACTTCTCAACAAGCTTCTCAGATAGACTGAATTCTTTAGAAAAGTTTTTTCTTGCTCACTGTAGCAACGAATTCCTTAAGATAGAACGGTTCGAAGTACGCAACGTCTTCGAATCGTTTTTCTCTATATGCCTCGAGGGCAGGGGAGAGCATTGACGAAGCCTTAGGATGGCACTGGCAGAAATGTGCGTCAGGATGCTTGATGACGTCTGCACATTTGCCTGCTCCGTCTCCGATAAACAGGCATGAGCCCTGCTCCAGATATT
>JAFZGK010000028.1 GCA_017555445.1 Bacteroidales bacterium | reverse complement strand
GGAATGTTCTTCATCGAAGGTGATGCCGTAATTGCGGAAACAGCTCTTACACGCTCCGGACGTGGAAGAACAGCAGATTTCCTCAATTACTACATGGTAGCATTCGATCAAGGAGACTACAGGAACTTCCCACGCTGGCTCTTCGGATCTCAGAAATATTATGCACCAGACCATTACGCATTGGGGTACATGACCCTAAGTGGAATCCGTTATCTATATGACTACCCTTACATTCTAAAGGATGCTTACGACAGAGCATCAAGACTTATAGTTGATGTTACTCCTGTCAAGACCTTCGCAAAGAGAAAGGCCGGAGTCAAGAAATTTGAGGAGGTATTTCAAATAGTCCGTGACACAATGAAAGGTATATGGAGTTCGGAAATTGATGCCCGAGCACCTTTCATCATCGGAGAACCTGTTACAGCAGAACCAAGACTATATACAGACTACAAGAACAATCTTTCATTCGGACCTGATATATATTCAATAAAGAAAGGTTTTCTGACTACTCCGGTCCTTGTACGCATCGACAGCACAGGACGAGAGCACAAGATCAGCAGATTCGCTTCCCAGACAAGTGTGATCAGACCGTCTGAAAATCTTGGCAGAATATACTGGAGTGAAAACCTTCCTGACGAGCGCTGGTCAATGAAGGCAGATTCGAGGATAAGGTATATCGAACCAGGCCGCAATGCCCGTAAAAGGAATCTTACAGACAGAAAATCCTTGTTGTTCAATCCTTCTTCTTCAGAAGACGGGTTCAAGATCGCTACTGTACAATATCATCCGGAAGGAGGTTCGTCACTTGTCATAAAAAGCATATATGATGGCGGACAGTCCATTACTGTTGAAGCCCCTGACAGCGTACAGCTGCTCGAGACCGCATGGATCGGTGAAGACCTTTACATCACTGGCCTTTCTGACAACGGCTATGGCATCTACGGTATTTCAGCAGACACTCAGTCCTGCTGGAAGACGGTTCTTGGTCCTCAACCGGTGATGATCAAGGATTTCAACTCATATGGTGAGGAACTCATCTTCGCATGTGACAGGACAGGAGTTCATGAACTGTATCATTTCAATCCACGCACCGGAGATTTCAGTCAGAAGACGTCCACCCGATATGGATCATCAGACTTCACCTACAGTTCTGACGGCCGCTGGCTCTATTACTCTTCTCAGACCCTTAAGGGAAAGCAGATGTTCAGAACTCCAGTTGATTCATTATTCAACCGTCATGTAGAATTCTCAGACATCCATAAATATGTGATTGCAGACAGATTGGCAGAACAGGAAAAGGCGGCTGCTCAGTCTGCGGGTTTCGAACAGGCAGTAACAGATGTGGACTACAATGTTTCACAGCCTCACAAATACAGCAAGATCGGTCATGCGTTCAATCTGCATTCATGGACCCCTGTCTATGTAAGTGTCGACAACATAATGAACATGTCATTCGACAAGATCTGGCAGGCAGCATCGCTCGGAGTGGCTGGAATCTTGCAGAACAGACTTTCTACAGGTGTGGGTGAGTTCGGATATTCCGCACATAAAGATCCTTACAACCCTTCCAAATGGAGACATTCAGGCCATGCAAAATACACCTACTCCGGTCTTTATCCGGTGATCGAGGCATCTATAGATGTCAATGACAGGGCTGCGCGACAGTATAATATCACAGGCCTCAAGCAAGGTAATATGACAAGCATCAGCTTGAGTTCCAAGGAACTGCCATCTCCATATGTGGAAGGTAATGTTTCAATGTACATCCCGTTCAATTTCTCTTCCGGAGGATGGAACAAAGGATTCATTCCTAAGGTGTCATACAGGATAAGCAACGACATGTTCAACACCAGCGCTGCAGTCCTGAGCAATGACGGACAGCTGTATAAAGGAAACGGTCTACACGGATTCAACGGAATATTCTATCTGACCAATAATTCCGTTTTTCCTGCATTCATGGGAGCAACAAAGGGAAAGAACTCGTTCCGTCATAGTCTGAGCGGCTCTTTAAGGGCCTACACGATGCTCGGAACCCCTAATTCTGCTGTTTATCCGAGATGGGGTGCAGGTGTTGAGCTCGGCGTAACCGGAAGTCTTGAAAGTTCACAGTGGTTCTCTCCTATGGGATTTGCCTACATCTATGGTTACTTGCCTGGCATAGTACCTGCGCAGGGCATAAAGCTTACAGCCATGACTCAGGCAAAACTCAGCAATGCAGCTGCATTCGGTCAGGCGGCAGTGAATGTAATGCCACGAGGCATGTCAAAGAGCACAGACGCCCTCCAGAGCCTGTCTTTCGGAAATGACATGCTTACCAAGGTGACTATAGATTATGCAATTCCTATCTATATCGGAGACATTGCCATAGCAAGAGGTCTCGCCTATATCAAGAGACTTACTCTGACACCGCATTTCGACTATATGTTCATAGGACGTAACAATCCTATTGAAGCAGGACTTTTCTCCGTGGGATCTGCCCTCACCGTAGACCTCAACGGACTTATCTGGATCAAATGGCCATGCTCGGCCGGAATATCATACTCATACAACGGAGGACCATCCTACAACACAATGCAGGAGGCTTTTGGAACAACCATCGGACGCCACTATGTCGGTCCGGTATTTAACGTATCTTTCTAATCATGTCAATCATCAACGAAGCACTTGCTCCATGCACCAACTGCGGTCAGCAGCAGAAAATAACAGTATACAGAAGTATCAATATTGCAGATAATCCTGAGCTCAAGGACAAGGTGAAGGACGGCTCCCTCTTCCTATGGGAATGTCCTCACTGCAAACAGGTCAATCTTGCAAAATATGAGACCCTCTACCATGATCCGGATGCAAAACTGATGGTCTGGCTCATCCCGTCAGGTGAGATTTCAGAAACTCAGATGCAGGCCATCACCATGCATACAAAAGCTATGGGAGGCTATACACTGCGTCGTGTCAACGATATGGGATCACTCATGGAAAAAGTTCTTATCAGGGATGCAGAGCTCGATGATGTAGTCATAGAGATGGTGAAATATGTAACCAAGCTTGAGATGGTACAGAAGACCGTCGATCAGGAGAAGAAGGAGGAATTCCTTTCCGGCAAGTTCCATTTCTATCGTGCACAGGGAGAAGGCGACGAAAAACTTCTCACCTTCATGTATCCGCAGGACGGACAGATGCTCGGAGTCAACGTAGGAATGAATGTATACCAGGACTGCTCAGGCATCCTCGAGCGCAATCCTCAGATCCGTCCATCCAACGGCTTCAGCCGCATCGACGCCGAATGGCTCGCCTCCAAACTCGCATAACAAGCACCTGATTATATAAACTGAACAGGCCTCAGACATTCATCTGAGGCCTGTTTAGTTTTAAAGTCTGCGAGCTCCGTCGCTGATCACTACTGGTATCACAACCGGTTCATGGCCGTATTTCTCTGCAAATGAAGATTTAGCCTTGGCGATGAATGCATCATAGAGTTCAGCCTTGACAAGGTTGATTGTGCAACCTCCGAAACCTCCACCCATGATGCGTGATCCGGTCACACCACATTCCTGAGCGACAGTCGCAAGGTAGTCAAGTTCTTCACAAGACACCTCATAATCCTTGGACATTCCCCAATGTGTTTCATACATACGGGCACCTACAGTCTCATAATCACCCTTTTCAAGAGCAGAACATACATCAAGTACTCTCTTTTCCTCACCGATCACATATCGTGCACGGAGGTAATCCTCTTCGCTGATCTGATCCTTTACTGCTTCCAGCTGGTCCATTGTAGCACCACGAAGGAATTCCTGTCCAAGAACCTTTGCAACACGCTCACATGATGCACGGCGGTCATTATATGGAGAACCCACAAGTTCATGCTTCACACATGAGTTGAGAAGAACGAGCTTGTAGCCATGCTGCTCGGGATCGAACGGGAAGTACTCGAACTCCATCGAACGGCAGTCAAGACGCATGAGATTGCCAGCCTTTCCAAATACAGATGCGAACTGATCCATGATTCCGCATTTCACTCCACAGTAGTTATGCTCGGTGCTCTGTCCGATACGGGCAAGCTCGAATTTGTCTATACCAAGATTGAAAAGGTCGTTGAGCGCATAGGCGAATGTGCTCTCAAGAGCCGCAGATGATGACATTCCTGCTCCAAGCGGAACATCTCCCGAAAAAACTGTATCGAATCCTGAGATCACTCCTCCCCTCTTCTGAATCTCACGGCAGACACCGAAGATGTAACGTGCCCAACTCTGTGCCGGAGCATCCTCTTCATTGAGTCCGAATTCGCAGTATTCATCAAGGTCAAGCGCAAAAGCACGGACTTCGGCTGTTCCATTGAGCTTTATTTCAGCAATCATTCCCTTGTCGATCGCTCCTGGAAAAACGAAACCACCATTATAATCTGTATGTTCTCCTATGAGGTTGATTCGTCCTGCAGATGCATAAAATTCACCTTCTGACTGAAAGAGTGTCTGGAATTTTTCAGTTATCCTTGTTTTCATATCCGGTTATTGTTGTAGTGTTTTTATCTGACTCTTACAAAGTTATGAATTACCTCCATAAAAACAAAGAATAATCGGACAGTGATCACTCACTCCTCCTACATACCTTGGTCCAGAATATGTCCTTAAAGGTTTCTCACCTGGATGCTTCTTTTCACGCGTCATCAGGAATGGAATTCTGACTATTTCCATCTCAGTAGATCCATCAAGAGCAGAGCTTACCATAAACATGTCTATCAGATCCCATTTCCCTTCATATCTGATAGTTCCCTCCCCTTTCTCATGCAGTTCAACAGCCTTATTCACCATTATTCCATCCATAACGTAGAACTGTTCTCCAGATGGATTGTCATTAAAGTCACCCATAGCCGTAATTTGTGACTTTTCCGGCGATTTAAGCAACGAATCACACAATTCTGAAAGATGTACCATCACAGATCTTCTGCGTCCTTCTGAAGCCTTGGAACCGCCGTATTTCGAAGGGTGATGATTCACTATGAATATTCTTTCCTGTGCATCATCTGTTTTACGTAATATGACTGAGAGAATATCTCTCGTGTCAAGCTTCTCACCCTCATGTTCCGGAGTTGTAATGAAACTTTCCATAAGACTATACACACCTTTTCTATAAAGCAGGGCAACATCTATCCCTCTTCTATCCCCTGAATCGTAATGAACTATATCATATCCGCATTTTCTGAGCAATGAAGATTCAAGCAGCAGTTTCAATACCTTCATGTTCTCTACCTCAGCCAGACCTATGACATCAGGTATACGTCCATAACAGTCCCCTATCCACAGAATGCTCTTGGATATAGCATCACATTTGGCATAGAACTTCTTTTTAGTCCATCTGCGTGGGCCATTATAGGAAAATTCTGTATCAGACTCCCCTGTCCCGTCATCTGTCCAGTCAAAGAAGTTCTCAAGATTCCAGAACATCACAACTTCCTCAAGCTGACTTTTATCCTGTCCTGCACATCCGATGCTGACTGCTGACAGTACAATGCAAATAATCCCTCTATTCACCCTATAGTTATTCTGATTCATGGCAAATTTCAGCAGTATTAGACTGACAGCTTTTAAAAAAGAGAAGAAATTTGACTAAAAAAGAACAATAAGTTAAAGAAAAAGAAAAAGTTGGAGTAAATTTGCGCCCTGATTAAGAATTGGATAAAATTACCTTTAAAAAAGATAAATAGACATGGCACTTAAATGCGGTATCGTAGGACTCCCTAATGTGGGAAAATCAACATTGTTCAACTGTGTGAGCTCAGGAAAGGCACAGAGCGCAAACTTTCCTTTCTGTACGATCGAGCCTAATATCGGATCTACCAACGTTCCTGATAAGAGACTTGAGGTACTTGAAAGCCTCTGCAATCCTAAAAGAGTCGTTCCGGCTACAGTGGAAATTGTGGATATCGCAGGTCTTGTAAAGGGTGCCAGCAGAGGTGAAGGTCTCGGAAACCAGTTCCTTGCAAACATCCGTGAGACGGATGCAATCCTTCATGTTCTCCGCTGCTTCGATGATCCTAACATCGTACACGTTGACGGAAGCGTAGATCCTGTACGTGACAAGGAAGTTATCGACTGCGAGCTTCAGCTTAAGGACCTTGAGACAGTGGAAAACCGCATTTCAAAGGTGCAGAAGCAGGCTACTACAGGTGGCGACAAGAATGCCAAGAAGCTCTATGACCTTCTTCTCAGATACAAGGCAGCTCTTGAGCAGGGCAAGTCATGCCGCACAGTTAAGCCTGAAAATGCTGAAGAAGAGCAGATGGCAAAGGATCTCTTCCTTCTTACCAACAAGCCGGTGATGTATGTCTGCAACGTAGACGAGGCATCTGCAAAGGATGGTAACGAGTACGTGGAGGCTGTACGTCAGGCAACTGCTGATGAGGATGCAGAAATCCTTATCATTTCAGCAAAGATCGAGTCTGACATTACCGAGCTTGACAGCTATGAGGAGCGTCAGATGTTCCTTGAGGAGATGGGTCTTGAAGAGTCAGGAGTTATCAGACTTATCCAGAGCGCTTATTCTCTCCTTAATCTCCGTACATATTTCACAGCGGGTGCTGACGAATGCCGTGCATGGACAATCAATGTGGGTGACAAGGCTCCAAAGGCTGCAGGTGTAATCCATACAGATTTCGAAAAGGGATTCATCCGTGCTGAGGTAATCAAGTACGAAGATTTCATCACTCTCAAATCAGAGGCAGCCTGCCGTGCTGCCGGCAAACTCGGTGTCGAGGGTAAGGAATATGTGGTTCAGGATGGTGACATCATGCACTTCCTCTTCAACGTATAACATAAAATAATCAACTATATAAAAAAAAGGATGGCTACTATGATGTAACCATCCTTTTTTTAGTATTTAAACGCTTGTTTTTAATAAAAACGTGCGCGGTTATCCTTCACGCCAGCCTCATCCATCATGATTGAAAGGATCATCTGGCTGTTGTACATTGCCTTCTGTGCATCAAGGCTGTTTGCATCGTCCTCAGTGTAGAAAGCACCTGTATCACGACCTGTAACCTTGTAAACATATACACCGATAGTACCTGCAACCGGACCGCAAACCTTGCCTTCCTCAGCAACAGAAGCTGCACCGATGAACTTAGGATCAAGACCCTGTGATGTAAGTGAAGTGAAAGCAACGCCGTCCTTAGTGCTTACATTTGTGCCAAGTGCCTCAGCAACTGCCTGCATATCTGTAAGACCAGCGATCTTCTCAGCAACATCAGCAGCTACCTTTGCAGACTCCTTCTCACCTGCGAGAACTGCCTTGATAGATGGAGCAACCTCCTTGATGTCAGTATAACCATCCTTGCGTGCACCAGTAAGAGCAGCTACGATGAAGTAGTTGTTGTTTACAGTGATGATGTTAGAAACCTCACCAACCTTAGCCTCGAAAGCCCATCTTGTAACCTCTCTTGTGTTGTCGATAGAACCGAGCATGTTTGCGCTCTCAAGCATTCTGTTGTATGGATGAGCGTAAACACCTTCCTCAGTAAGAGCCTTCTGGAAGTTCTCATACTTGCCAGCAGCCTTTGTTGCGAAAGTATTAGCCTGTGAATAGTAACCGTTTACAGTCTCCTTGCTTGCTACTGCCTCCTTCTCGAGGACAGCAACTCTCTTCTTGGCAACTGGAGCTGTTCTGTCGAGTACATGGAATACGAGACCTGCTACAGTAACCTTAGAGTTCTTCTTTGCAGTCATCACATCCTCATAACCTGGAACCTCAGTGATCCACATTGGCTCAACAGTGTTGAGAAGGCTGTCTACATTCTCTGAAGCCTCAGGAACATACTTCACGTATACTGAATCAGGAACATTTGCTGACTCGATAACTCTTACAGCACGGAATGTGTTGCCACTCTGATATACCTCAGAAACGCCGTTGTTCTTACCGAAAACGAAGTCATTGATTGCTGTAGAAAGAGTGTTGAGCTCACCTGCAGCATACCAGTGTGCATCGTACTGACGGTCAGAGTTAGCCATGAGGAAAGCCTTCATGTTGTCAGTAGTAGCAAACTCGTCATAAACCTCGAGAAGATCCTCGTTAGCTGCTGCGATATCCTCTGCTGAAGGAACAACCTCGAATACTACATACTCGATGTCTCTGCTTGCCTGCTGCTTGTAGAACTTCTTGTGTGACTCGTAATACTTCTTGATCTCGCTGTCAGAAACAGTGATTGTCGAATCCTGAACGATTCCTACAGGAACCATAACGAACTCTACATCGAAAGTATTGTTGTTCTCCTCGATCTCCTTAGTCATCATGAGAGCGTTTGTGAAATAGCTCTGATTAAAGAGAGAAGAATACTTCTCGTAGTACTGCTGAGTCTTAGCTGTCTGCTGGAGATAGTTCCAGTAAAGCTGAAGACGACCTGACTGGTCTGTGTTGATGTAGTTAACGAACTCAAGCACCATCTCCTTAGAGAAGTTTCCGTTCTCATCGAAGAAAAGTGAATTCTGTGCGATAACAGGTGATGACATATCACCAGAGATAAGTGCAACCATTTCTTCATCACCTACGTGAAGACCTGCCTTCTCTGCATTTCTGATGAAAAGGTACTGGTCGATAAGTGACTGCCATGCTGCATCTCTGATAGCTGTCTGCTGCTCCTCATCCATTACTGAAGTGCCAGAGATAACCTCATTGATTGCTGTGAATCTGTCCACATCAGCCTGGAAATCTGTATATGAGATAGAGTTTCCATTGATCTCTCCTACATCGTACTTTGATGAAGAAGCTGTTACTGACTGGAGTGTGCTCGGATCGATAATGAAAGATAACAGTGCTACTGCGATGAGCACTGTAATCAGAATTCCGAGCTTGACACGAATTGTTTCAAGAACTGCCATTTTATTGTTTTTTTTAGATTATTATCTTATTCTATGCAATATGGGGTGCGAAGATAGTAATTTTCCGGCAATTAAAGGTTATTTTTTTGAAATGGTCCAATAAAATTGACTGAATCTATCAAAACCTGGGTGCTGTCCTTTGCTATTATGGCGTAACTGTTGAACTGGTTGAATATCTTATGATCCCTCGCTCTCTGGTCTGCTTCCATTCCGTAACCCTGGATAAAGCCGTCCGGCGAATAAAGCCTTACATAACAATGAGTATGTAATTTCTCATTCTCCTGATCCCAATAAAGGGTATCTGTTTCCATCACTTCCTGGTTGATGATATTCTTTACAACAACATTTCCGAACGCTTCCCAGGTTTCTCTTCCATCATCAAACTTAAGATGTCTTGCATTATCTGCAACTATCTCTGTCTCAAGATTTCCAGCCTCATCATAGGCATATACGAAGAATCCTTCAGGAAAAAGTTCGTATTTGAGGGAATCATTTTCATATTTTTCCATAAGGGGAGCTTCCGCTCTCATCTGCATCTGACTGTTCTCTGATTGGACTATGAACATGTCATTCACAATCTGAACAGGAGTTTCCTTAAGGTCAATGACTTCAGCCTCACCAAGTTTTCCCTTGCATGAATAAACGACGAAAGCAACCGCCAGAGCGGTTGCCATCATCTTTATGATATGAAGTGATTTGTTCAATTACTTCTGAGTTCTTACTGTAGTAGTTGCTCTCATACCACCGCATGATACAGTGTATGACTGACCGTCAGTAATATCGTACATGAATGCCTCAGCAGTCTGTGGATAGTATGACTTATACTGGCTGATGTGGCTGTCTGCCTCCTCTGCGAGAGTAGCGTCAGCGTTCTTAGCCTTAGTCATATAATCAACTGCAACCCAGTACTGAGCTCTCTTCTCGATCTCGTTACCTGCACAAGCCTGTGAACCCCAGATTGTACCTGCGAGCATATAAGCCTTACCAGCAACTGCTGCATCAAGCTCAGCAGCCTTGAGTGCGAACTCGAATGCCTGTGGAGCCTTGCCACCCTTGAAGCATGTTGCTGCAATCTCGAAATAGTAGTTTGCATCGGTAGCTGCATCCGACTCCTCTGCAGCAATAGCCTCTTCCATATACTTGATAGCATTGTCAAGATCGTTTCTTCCGCTGTAAAGTCTTGAAAGATAATATGCTGAGCTGTGTGATGGCTCAAGTCTATACATAGTGTTCACAGCGTTGAGGAAGAGATCATTGTCTGAACATCCCTCAGTCATGTTCATCATTCTCACGATGTTCTTTGCAAGATTGAGATCATCTGGATTTGCATTGTAACGTGGAGTGAAGAGCTCAAGGAGATTGTCGCAGCTTGCCACCTGGCTGGTGATGAAGAGGCTCTCGATATCCTCGATAGTCTTGTCGATGCTTCTCTTCTCTACATCGTTCTTTGGAGTAACCTCAGCAAGGTTCTTTGTTGCGATCTCATAAACCTCGATAACCTTCTCAGCATCAAGTGTACCCTCATGGTAGAGGTCGATTGCTGTATTGAGCTGGAAAAGGAAGATGTTAGGTCTTGTCTCAGAACCGATCTTGCTGACAACCTCAGTAAGTCCGTCGAAAAGTCTCTGTGGATCGTTCTTGAGGTAGTTATACATATCAGATGCCTTGTTGTTGAGTGAAGTAGTGGCATACTTTGGCCAGAACTCAACACGCTGATCGTAGATAGTCATGAGTGAGTCAACAAGCTTTGCTCTGTATACAGCGTTCTTCTGGTTCTGCTGGATAACTCTTCTAAGAAGGGTTGTACCATCTGAAAGCATAGAATAACGTGCTGTTGGAGGGCAGAGGTTATAAGCCTTTCTCCAGTTAGGGAGAGCAGCGTCATAATTCTTCTGCTTGTAATACTCAGTGTAATAAGAAAGATACTTGATACACTCTGCGCTATCAGGACCGAACTTTCCCTGAGCAGATACCTTGCTGCTTGCAAAAAGTGATAAAGCAGCGATTGAAATCAACAGTACAATTTTTTTCATAGTGATATTTGTGGATTTTAATTATTTAATCATATTGCATTTTCCTGAACCAGATGTCATGTATATTGAAGCCTATGACGAACTTCGCATATCTTTCTCTGATCATATTGTTTCTGGTGCTGGCCCTCTGACCTATATCGACTCCGAGAGTCACACCATTATATATTCTGCTCAACGGATTGATAGGAAGTGTAACACCGAAGGTTATACCCATTGAATTAACATTATTTCCGTCCAGTTTATAATAAGACTGGTCATAATATACTCCAGCTCTGTAAGCACATCTCTTCAGATAATATCTTACATCGTTTCTGTTAGGAACAATTTCAAATCCTGCTCTGAACGACTGAGATACTGTTGAAGTAAAAAGTGATGATCCTGAAACCGCAAAACCTGATGTTTTTTCGAAACCTGAATTTGCCCAATTGCTTCTGAGATAGTCGAATTCAAACATCCACTTCTCTCCTCCCTTCACCGCAAGTCCTACTCCGATTTCATCTGCAAAACCAATCTTTCCTCTGCCGAGAGTATCGATGTTATATTTCAAAGTATCAATCACACCGGCCTGAACAGCATATCTGTATGAAGTTGAATATCCCTTCACATCTGTTCCCATTCTGTATGTAGCTCCGAGAGTCATAGAAACATCACCACCGAGATTCTGCTCATACTGAAGACCGAACTTACCCGTCACTCCCCTCAATGATATCTCGTTTCCGGCATTCACTGACCTATATGAATCATCGCTATAGTTCATATCGGTCTTCTTGTTTATATTACCGAAATAATATATAGCTTCTGCACCTACAGAAAGTCTTTTCCAGAATGTTGCTCCAGCTCCGATGAATGTCTTGTATATACTTCCTGTACCATAAGAATCATAAGATATGTTTCCTATGTTTCCTATGATATCCTTATCAGTCTCGATAGAAGAAAAATCATATCCTACATCACTGTAAGGAGTGATTCCTACCATAAATGCAGATGATCTCCATATAGGGAAACTCATCACGAAGTTATGGATATTGAAAGTATTGTTTGCGGATCTAATATCACCCTGACGATAAAGAGTATTCTTCTGCTCGAGTCCGAAATCAGCCATGAAAGCCAATGTATCACGAGCTGTAACAGCTGCCGGATTCGTATAATTGATGAATCTTCTGTTTCTTGTAGCTATACCGACTCCTCCCATGCTCTTGGTGAATGCATTTCCTTCCCTGGAAATTTCACCAATTCCATATATAGAATACGGAGAATACGCACCATAAGCTCCTTCCTGTGCCGATACAGAAAGACTTATGATGAGAAATACCGCAAGCAAAATAATCCTTTCAATCCTTCTTATCATGTTCTAAAGCTATTAAAGCCAACCCCATCAATACTAGGTTACAAACCACAAAGATGGAGTTTTTCATCCTTTTTGCAAAATAAATCGCATCACCTCCGGTAAAAACATTTATATTTTTGGGGTGATGTGAAATATGTCCCTCTATCTCAAAGACTATGCCTGAAACAACACCTGATTCAATGGACGAACGGAGATCCTTTCCATTTTCGTCAATATGTTCCGGTGTATCAACCAGTGGCAGAGACTTCGCATATCTGTTCAGAGCCTTGAATCTTGTCCTGCAGCCAAGAGAAATATTTCCTCCTTCATATCCGCCATCAACATCAAGAAAATCAATACTCAAAGTAGTTCCAAAATCAAAAATAGTGCATCCTCTGTTCTTGAAAAGAAACCTTGAAGCAATCACAGCAGCAGCTCTGT
>JAFZGK010000027.1 GCA_017555445.1 Bacteroidales bacterium | reverse complement strand
GCGGAGTTGTAAGTAATAAAATTATTACCTAATTTTGTGGAGGGATTGACTATGCCTACTATTTTTATTCTTTTTGGATTCAGATTCATGTATTACTCGAATGAACATTCACCTATACATGTACATGTAAAGAAGGGAGGAGCGACGGCTAAATTTGCATTGCATCCCGTAAAATTAGTGGAAAACAATGGGCTGAAGCCTTCTGAAATCAAGTTAGCAGAATCTATTATAGAAGAAAATGTAGAAGTCATAGCAGAGCATTGGAATAATTATTTCAACAGATGATGGTATGGTAGAAATTGAAAGAATATGGTTGACTGATGATGCAGTCTGGATCCGCACGAAGGATGGTCGTGAAGCCAGGGAACTATTTATAGATTTCCCGCGTCTTGCTGATGCGGACAAGGATGCTCTGTCATCATTTGTCGCTGATGAATATGGCATTTCATGGCCGGATCTGGATGAAGATTTGAGTTACGAGGGATTCTTTGATTCCAGACATATTAATGACTTGCATGAATTCTTCAAGTCTCACCCAGAACTGAATGTCTCTGCCATTGCCAGAAGGATGGGAATTTCTCAAAGCCTTTTCGCACAATATATAAGCGGTATGAAGAAGCCATCTGCTGAAAGATTAGACGCAATTCTCTCCACCATACAAGAAATCGGCCGGGAATTGGTGGATGCGCACCGCACTTTCTATACAAAACATTAGCGCACAGCAATTATAATAAAATGGTCTGACAGCAAACTTGCTGCCAGACCATTATATTTAAGTTTCTTTTCCTGATTTTATCTGGTTGCAAGACGGAACCTTGATTCCATGTCAGAGAAAAGCAGTCTTGTATCTATGGTTTTGTAAACTATGATCTCTCTATTAGGTTTAGAAAAGTCATAAAGGCCTGTTTCAGTGATGTGAGGAGCCTTGGCTACTTCATAGAAACTGCTTGCAGCTCCCGGTTCGAATGTAGTGGTGAGTGTGCTGATAAGACACAAAGGACTGTCGCCGAGTACGTATGTATCAGCCATCTTCGCAAAAGTACCTAGCTTGCTGCACAAATATTCTCCTATTTTTCCCATAGGGGCGATCTTGTCTTCCATCTCTGCCATGCTATAGAGGGCCTGTCGATATACATCCCTTGGAATCTGCCAGATGGTAAGATCGCTTTCATTGAATACTGTTCTTGCCGCATTCACATCAAGTCTGAGGTTGTATTCTACAAGATTGTTTCCCTTATAATGTTCCGGTGGGAAAGGATGTCCGAAATCGTACTCCTGACCTCCGATCCAGACCAGGATCACATTTTTTGAGATAGAAGGATCCATGAGCCATGCACTTGCTATATCAGTGAGCGGACCGCCGAATAGGAGATATAGCGGTTTTTGCGGCGTAGCCTTCTTTGCTTCTTCAATGATCAGCCTTGCACCTTCCGACTCTATCGGAGTATCGGGACCGGTCATAGGTCCTGGCGCTCCTGCTTTCACTGCTGTGGTACCAGCCATTCCAAGCAATTCAAGAATCTCATTTGCTCTGTTTACTGAAATCTCCGCATTATTTAGCTTATTCTCAGATTCCGAGCCACCCCAATGACGACCGGTTCCGAGATGAGCTCCTACGATACCTTTGACATCAGAACTGCCACATAAAAGCTGGTGCACAAGATGAAACAGACCGTCACCATCTCCACAAAGATCATTATCGACAATGACATTGACCCTCTTGCTGCTTCTTTCTGCAGGCTGGGCCGACACCGAAAAAGCAAGACCAGCAAGCAGAACTGTCAGAATGAATATCTTTCTCATATCCTGATTATTTAATTATCCTTTCTCGAAGCCATTTCTCAAGTTCCCCTGTCCACTGGCGCTTGTACTTGAAATCATCACGATAGCCCCAGCCATGATCGCCTGTCGGATACATATGCATAGCCACCGGCACCTTGTTGGCTATAAGCGCACTGACATAAGAGATCGTGTTCTCTGCAGGAACCGTAGTGTCATCCGCAGAAAGCATTATGAAAGCCTGTGGAGTCTCTGCATCAACCTGATTCTCAAGACTGTACTTGAATACATCCTCCTCAGACGGAGTCTTGCCCAGAAGATTTTCTCTCGAGCCCTGATGAGTGACGCCTTCCTTCATGGTGATGACCGGATAGAACAGAATCTGAAAAGCAGGACGCGTCTCGGAACTGCTGTGAAGAGTCGCCAGAGAAGCAGCGAGATGTCCACCGGCAGAAGCTCCCATCACTCCGACATTGTCCGGATCGACACCTAGCTCCTCCGCCATTTCTTTCAAGATACGCATCGCCTGCTCGGCATCGGAAAGGGGAACTTCCTTGTGACCATTCGGCATACGGTAATGAAGGACAGCGAATGTGATTCCTTGCGAGGTCATCCATGATGCCATGTCATTTCCTTCATGAGTTCCGGCCCAACCTATATATGCACCGCCCGGACACATAAGGATGGCTGTTCCGTTAGGATCTGCAGCCTTATGGATGGTAAGGGTAGGATTGTCTGTTGCGGCAAGATTCTGCGCCATCTTGTCGAATCTCTCCTTCTGGTCTGCCGGAATGGCATTGTCGGTCGGTGCTCCGTCCGGCCACAGAGGTATTTCAATCGGTCTCGGAGGGAACTGCGCGTACATGGTCACTGTCGCCAAAAGCAGGATAATAACAGACTTCAGTTTCATGATAATTATATGTTAGTCCTACAAAACTAATCATTTCCACGAATAATTGACATCAAATACCAGAAACATAATCATTAATACCAAACAGAAAAATCAGTTCAGCAAGATTGAAGATTTTGCAATGAGATTAGAACTTATTGCAAACTATCCGATTTTGCCTGATGTTAAATTTGTAACATCTGACCAATAACACTGAACATCAACTAATCACATAATCATGAAAAAGACATTGATCCTTTCAATCGCAATGCTTCTCTCGGCAGGAGCATTCGCGCAGGAATTCAAGGCAGGTGCCGCCAAGGTGGACATAACCCCAAGGCAGGACCAGGTCGTGAACAAGACAGACATCATCAGAGACAAGATCCAGGTGAAGGCTGTGTATATGACAGACGGCACTACTCCGGCAGTCATCGTTACCGTTGACGGAGATGCCCGCACCCTCGGAGACGCCCTCCAGAGAGCATCTGCACAGACAGGCTGCCCTGAAGCCAACTTCTGGGTGTGCGGAACACACTCTCACAGTGCACAGACCAACGGTATAGGTCCAGGGGGATTCCCTTCATACGAGCAGGTACAGAATGCAGTGATAGAGGCCGCTGTAAAGGCCAAGGCCAACATGGTTCCCGTACGTGTAGGATATGCAAAGACCCAGGTGGACCTCAATGTAAACAGAGACAACTACAACGACCAGCTTGCATGGAGTCAGTCCGCAAACTGGACTGCACCTTGCGACAAGGACCTCACAGTCCTCGCCTTCCTCGACAAGGAAGACATTCCGGTAGCTATTCTCATGAACTATGCGATGCATCCGGTAAACTTCTTCATGAGCGGAGTGGTAAGTTCCGACTTCCCAGGCGACGCGACAACCTATATCGAGAACCTCTTCGGCGGAAACACCGTAGCTCTCTTTACTCAGGGAGCATCCGGCGATGTCAATCCTAAGATGGCCTATACCCACATGTTCCAGAAAGGACAGGTGAAGGGCGTTCTCCCCGGCCCTAAGGCAAAGGGAAATCTCGACACATCCAAGAATCCGACATTCAAGAGCGAGGAGGTGGCGGCTGACGAGCTTGCAGACCATAAGGAGATGATCCGCCGCAAGGACGAGTACGTGAAGATGCTCGGATGGACTCTCGGCAACAACGCAGTGATGGCAATGCACTATAACATGGCATTCGAGACAGCTCCTGAGATCTGGACAGGCGAAACAATCATCACATGTCCGGGACGCGAGCGTATCGACAAAGAAGGACGCGAAAACTATGATCCGGGCTACAAGCCGGCTGGCGATGTACAGATCGGAGTAGGACTTCTCAGAATCGGAGACATCGCGGTCGCAACTGTCAGCGGAGAGGTTTACACCGAAATCGGACAGAGACTGAAGAAGGAATCACCTGCAGCAAAGACCATGTTCGTGACTCTGGCAGACGGTCCTTACGAAAGCGGATATATCTACTCAAACAAGGCGTCACACCACCTCACATTCCAGGTGATCGGTTCTAACCTCCAGCCCGGCTATGCTGAGAACGGCATCCTCGAGGCATTCCACAAGCTCTACGACGAGTCAAAGAAATAATGCTCTTGCCAATAAATGAAGATGGGATTCATTGCTCTTCCTGCAATGAATCCCATTTCTTCATTCATAGAAGATTTTGCAAATAGTTTCGAAGATTCTGCTATTTTATCAAGACTTTATAAGTTTATTTTTGCAATGGTGAACAAGTACATCTTCGAACCTCACCAATAGAGTGAGTTTCAGACAAATATCAAAGGTCATAAGAACAATAATCACAAAACAAATAACACTAATACACTATGAAAAGAATCCTTATCATCGCTGCTGCCGCAGTTGCAATGGTTTCATGCGGCACAGACAAATACTCCGAAAAGGAGTCACAGGAATCTCTTGCCACTCTCGAGGCCGGATTCAACAATCCGCCGAACGAGGCCCGCACACGCGTGTGGTGGCATTGGATGAACGGCAACATCACAAAAGACGGTATCCTCAAGGACCTTGAGTGGATGGACCGCTCGGGTATCGGCGGTTTCCATCATTTCGATGCAGCTCTCGGCTCGCCGACAGTCGTTGAGAAGAGACTTATCTACATGCATGACGACTGGAAGGATGCATTCGCCTATGCCACAAGAAAGGCTGACTCACTCGGTCTTGAAATGACAGTTGCCAGCTCACCGGGCTGGAGCTCTACAGGCGGTCCTTGGGTTGAGCCTAAGGATGCAATGAAGAAGCTCGTCTGGAGAATCTCGAATGTGGAAGGCGGAAAGAAGGTGGACATGCAGCTTCCTGAGCCGTTCAAGATCACAGGAGCATTCCAGAACGGAGCGCCAGCAGGACGAGGAGAAGCAAACATTCAGTATGAATATTACGAAGACATCGTAACTCTTGCAGTGAAGCTTCCTGAGTCAAACAAGACTCTTTCGCAGCTCGGCGCCAAGGTCACTTCAAGTGGCGGAAACTTCACAGTGGAGCAGCTCACCGACGGAGACATCGCCACCAGCGTCATGCTTCCTGCAAACGGAAGACAGAATGCGTGGATCATGTACGAATTCCCTGAGCCTCAGACAGTAAGAAGCGCAACAGTTGCCGGTCTTTCCGGCGCCTCACTCGAGTGGAGCAACGACGGTAAGATATTCGAGACAGTATGCAGCCTTGTCGGCGGAAGAACAGCTCAGAGTACAATTGCAGTCCCGGCAACAACAGCAAAATATTTCAGGATTTCAGTTCCTGCACCACGTCCTCAGGGCGGCGGAATGTTCGGATTCGGCGGCGGTGACCCTGCACCTGCTCCTCGCGGAACAGCCATCGCAGAACTTGACCTCCACACTTACACAAGAGTGCACATGGCAGAAGACAAGGCTGCTTATTCTTCATCTGCAAAGCTCTCCATGCGTCCTACTCCTGCTTCTGAGGGTGAGGCCTTCCCTGCTCCTGCAGACGTTGTCGATGTGACAGCATATATGACTCCTGAGGGCCGTCTCACATGGGATGCTCCGGAAGGAAACTGGAAGATCTACCGATTCGGATGGTCTCTCACAGGTAAGCAGAACCACCCGGCTCCTGCAGAAGCTACAGGTCTTGAAGTTGACAAGCTAGACCCTGTGGCATGGACAAAGTTCTTCCACACTTATCTTGACATGTACAAAGATGCTTCCGACGGCCTCATGGGTGCAAAGGGACTCCAGTACGTCCTTACCGACAGCTACGAAGCAGAGCACCAGACATGGACTCCGGCAATGTTCGAAGAGTTCAGGAACCGCCGCGGCTACGACATGCTCGCATGGATGCCTGTACTTGCAGGTGAGGTAATCGGATCTCCTGAGCAGAGCGACAAGTTCCTGTGGGACTGGAGAATGAACATCAGCGACCTTTATGCAGCAAACTACGACCTTCTCACAAAGATTGCAGTCGAGGATTACGGCATGCTCGGACGCTACACAGAGTCACATGAGGCAGGACGTGCATTCATGGGTGACGGTATGGATGTCAAGAGAACAGCCACAGTGCCTATGTCCGCAATGTGGTGCGTGGCTCCATGGATCCAGTCACCTGACGGAAGCGTCAACAGACAGGTCTATATGGCTGACGACCGCGAGTCTGCATCTGTAGCACATATCTACGGACAGAACATTGCAGCCGCAGAGTCAATGACAGCCTGGGGAGATGTCGCCTATTCATATCATCCTGCAAACCTCAAGGAAGTAGCTGACCTCGAACTCGCCAACGGTATCAACCAGTTCGTGATCCACGAAAGCGCACACCAGCCTTCAGACGAGTATGTGCCAGGCTTCAGCCTCGGCGGAATCGGACAGTGGTTCAACCGCCACGATTCATGGGCAGACATGGCATACACATGGGTTGACTATATGTCACGCAGCAGCTTCATGCTTCAGGCTGGTGAGAATGTAGCCGACATCCTCTGGTACTATGGAGAGGACAACAGCGTATGCTCGGAGTTCGGACGTTTCCCTGACATGCCTGCAGGCTATGAATGGGACTACTGCAGCCCTCATGCACTCATGAACGCAATCAAGGCAAAGGACGGCAAGCTTGTTTCAGTAGGCGGCACACAATATAAGATCCTCCTTATGGACAGAAACATGGATTACGTTTCAGTTCCTGTTCTTCGCACAGTCAAGAAACTCGCAGATAAGGGCATCATTATCAGTGCTGTGAAGCCTAAGTATGCAGCAAGTCTTGCAGATGATCAGGCAGAGTTTGAGTCACTTGTAAAGGATATCTTTGAAAGTGGAAGACCTAACGTATATGTTGACACTCCTATAGCAGAAGTTCTTGCAGCTGAGGGAATCGAGCCAGATGTGAAGTATGAAGCAGGCATGAAGTTCCTCCATAGAACTCTTCCAAGTGCTGAGGTTTATTGGATCAACAGACCTGCAGAAGATTATAAGACAGTAGACGTATCGTTCCGTACTGCTGGCATGAAGCCTCAGGTATGGCATCCGGACACTGGTATCAAGGAAGAGGCTTCTTACCGTGTAGAGAACGGAAGAACTATCGTCACTCTCAACCTCGTTCCGAACGATGCAGTGTTCGTAGTGTTTGCAGGCGAAGGTCAGGACAGCTTCACTCTTCCTGCAACCGAAGACAAGACTGTCGTTACAATCGACGGACCTTGGAACGTCAAGTTCCAGGAAAAGAGAGGTGCACCTGCCGAAGCCACATTCAACGAACTCAAGTCATACACAACATCAAAGGATTTCGGCATCAAGTATTTCTCAGGTATCGCCACTTACACCAACAAGTTCAATGTCAGCAAGATCGAAGGACAGGCTATCGTTGATCTCGGCACAGTAAGAGACCTTGCAGAAGTTTATGTGAACGGCAAATATTGCGGCATCACATGGAAGGAACCATACGTGATAGACATTACAGATGCAGTTGCTGAAGGCGAAAATACCATCGAGGTAAGAGTTGCCAACGTATGGGTCAACCGAATCATCGGTGACGAGCAGCCGAACAATCCTCAGAGAATAACATATTGTGACTCACGTCACTACAGAGCAGACAGCCCTCTTAACGAGGCAGGTCTCCTCGGTCCTGTGAGCATAATCAACAGAAAATAGGACTTAGCTATGAAACTTCGTGTAGTTTTGGTTATTATAGGTCTTGCTTCATCAATCCTTGGTTTCGGTCAGATCACCGAGACCAAGGTGGAGCAAGGAAAGGTGGCGGGCTTCGAAAAGGACGGAATGGGTTATTTCATGGCTATTCCTTATGCAGAAGCTCCTACAGGTGAACTCAGATGGAAGGCTCCTGTTCCGAAAAAGCCATGGACCGGAACTTTCCAGGCCACCGAAAACGGTGCAATGCCTCCACAGAGAGCATTTTCACGTCCAGGTCAGCCTGGTCCTAAAGTATCAGAGGACTGCCTGTTCATCAACATCATCACTCCAGCCAAAAGCAAAGACGAGAAACTCCCGGTTCTCGCATGGATACATGGCGGCGGTTTTGCCACAGGAAGTGCAAACCAGAATGACGGAACCAACTTCGCAAAACAGGGTATCGTATTCGCCAGCATCGAATACAGGACAGGTACTCTCGGTTTCCTTGCTCATCCTGAGCTTTCTGCTGAAAACGAAAGGGGTATTTCCGGAAACTACGGCCTTTTGGATATGATTGAGGCCTTGAAATGGATTCAGGACAATATCGCCGCCTTTGGAGGAGATCCTTCGAAAGTTACGATAATGGGTGAATCAGCTGGTGCGATCGCTGTAAGCATGCTCTGCTCGTCCCCTCTAGCAAAAGGACTTTTCCGCGGAGCCATCAGTGAAAGCGGCGGATCATTCTGCCCTGTCGACAGCGTCCGCAACAACAATAACGGAATCCGCGACATGAAGGGCGCGGAAGCTTATGGTGTAGAGCTTATGAAGAGGTTCGGTGCTTCTTCTCTTGCAGAGCTCCGCGCTATGGATTACGAAGCATGGATCGGCGACGATCAGAGCACCAACGTAGGCGGTCTCTGGCCTGTGGTTGACGGATATGTACTTCCTGATGACCAGTATACGATGTATGCGGCAGGAAACTACAATGACGTGAACTGCCTCATAGGAACAAACTCTGACGAGGGTGCGATGTTCTCACGTCCTACCACAGTAGCTGCATATCAGGAAGGCGTACGCAAGGACTTCGGACCTTATGCGGACAAGATGCTCGCAATGTATCCGGCAGCCACTGATGAGGAGACATTCGGAGCGCTGTCCGACATATTCCGTGAAACAGCTTTTGCTTGGCCAACATACGTTTGGGCAAAGCTCCAGCAGCAGACTGGAAAGGGTAAGATCTATATGTATTATTTCGACCAGTTCAACGAAAACGGACGTCCTGGCCCTGGTGGACAGGCAAGAAAACCTCGTGGAGCAAATCATGCAGCTGAAATGTCATATGTATTTGCAACACCATGGGGTCCATTCTCTCCAGAAGACCAGAAGGTTTCTGATGCAATGCACAAATATTGGGGTAACTTCGTGAAGTACGGAAATCCTAATGGAGAAGGACTTGATGAGTGGCCAGTATATGACGAGAGCAAGGCTTCTGTAATGTTCTTCAAGAACGGTACAGCGCTTATCGAGACACCTAACATGCCACAGCTTCAGCTTATGGAAGAGTATTTCAAGTGGAAGCGTGAAGATTGGAAACCAAGACAATAACACAACAACTACAAATCATGAAAAAAAATATTATCATTGCCAGTATAATCATGCTTCTTGCATGCTTGTCTGCCGAAGCTCAGTTCGGTGGCCCGAGAAGAGCGCCGGATGCTCCTTTCTCTCTGACCACTGAGTCGTGGAACGCCCGCTGGATATCCGTTCCTGATACCGATCCGGACGGATATGGAGTGTATTACTTCCGCAAGGATCTCGATCTTGATTCGGTTCCTGCAAAGTTCACTGTGCATGTGACAGGAGACAACAGATACAAACTCTATGTGAATGAAGTGCTTGTGTCGCTGGGTCCTGCCCGCGGAGATGCCACTCACTGGAATTATGAGACAGTCGACCTTGCTCCTTTCCTCAAGGCAGGAAACAACATCGTTGCTGCTGTCGTATATCATGAAGGTCCGCAAAAGACCGAGTCCAATGTTTCCGTTTCGACAGGATTCCTCCTTCAGGGAGTGGATGAAGCCAAGCTTTTCTTCACTGACAACACATGGAAGTGCATTCAGGATACAGCATATTCTCCACTCCGTGAGAGTGTTCCTGGCTATTACGTATCTGGTCCAGGTGAGGCAGTTGATATGAATCTCACTATCGCCGGTTGGAACACTGCAGCTGTAAGCACAGACAACTGGAAGGCCGCACGTGCCGGTGCTGCCGGTTCTCCTAAAAATTTTGTAGGAAACAGCCTTTCGAATGGACATGCTCTTCAACCTTCAATCATCCCACAACTTGAACGCACATATCAGAGACTCACGGGTGTAAAGCTTGACGGAGGTCTTAAGATTCCGGCGGGCTTCCCTGCAAAGGTGGTTGACTTCACGATTCCAGCAAACACCAAGGCAGAAGTACTCCTTGATCAGAGTTATCTGACCAACGGTTTCTTCTCTATGCGTTTCAGCGGCGGAAAGGATGCAAAGATCGATGTGGGCTACACTGAAGCCCTCTACGAACCGGCACCTGAAGGAAGCCGAGGCGGCGGCAATAAGGGCAACCGTAATGAAGTGGAAGGCAAGACATTCATCGGTCGCCACGACAACATCATCTCAAACGGCAAGGACAACCAGGAGTTCACCACCCTCGCATGGCGTACATGGCGCTACGTAAAAATTGCTGTAGAAACCGGCAATGAGCCTCTTACAATCAACGACATCTATGGCACATTCGTGGGTTATCCATTCGAACTTAATGCTTCTCTTGACACGGATAACGAGGAAATGCTGAAGATTATGGAAATCGGCTGGAGGACAGCCCGTCTCTGTGCTCTCGAGACTTATATGGACTGTCCGTTCTATGAGCAGCTTCAGTACCTTGGCGACACACGTATCCAGGCTCTTGTAAGCCTGTACAACAGCGGTGACGACCGTCTTGTGAAGAATTTCTTCAACCTTGCTGACATGAGCCGCAACACTGAGGGTGTGACAATGGGACGTTACCCTACTACATCACCTCAGTATATCACTACATACGCCCTTACATACATCTTCTCTCTTCATGACTACATGATGTATGGAAAGGACACCCAGTTCATAATGGATAAACTCAATGGAGTTGAGCAGATTCTCAATTATTATAGTAAATTCCAGCAGGAAGACGGCAGAGTAAAGGATCTTCCTGGATGGAACTTCAGTGATTGGGTATATGTACCGTCATGGGACTTCGGTGCTCCACTCAAGGGTGTAGACGGATGTTCTATCCTTGTTGACCTCCAGCTTCTTCTTGCTCTTCAGAAAGCGTCAGAGATGGAACTTCACAGAGGCAACACTTATCACGGAAATCTCTACAAAGCTGAGGCAGAAAAGCTTACAAAAGCCATCTACAAGGCTTACTGGAATGAGGAAAGAGGCCTTTTCTCAGACCGTGCAGAACAGGACAACTACTCGCAGCACGCCAATGCTCTTGCCATCATCTGCGGAATCGTCGATGACTCAACTGCAAAAGAGATCGGACGCAAGCTTGTCGAGGATGCTTCTCTTGCACCGGCGTCAGTCTATTTCAAGTTCTACCTCCACGAAGCTCTCGTAAAAGCAGGCTACGGCGATGACTACATGAAATGGCTCGACATCTGGAGAGAGAACATCGCCATGGGAATGACCACGTGGGGAGAGACTTCGGATGTAAGCGGCACGCGCTCAGACTGTCACGCATGGGGTTCAAGCCCTAATATAGAGTTCTTCCGCACAGTGCTCGGTATCGACAGCGCGGCACCTGCATTCAGCAAGGTCGTGATCGCTCCTCATCTGGGTGACCTCAAGGAAATCGGCGGTTCGATGCCTCATCCTGACGGAAAGATAAGCGTCGACTATAAGAGAAAGGGAAAGGACGGCATCAAGGCTGTGATCACTCTTCCTGACGGCATCGACGGTACTTTCGTCTGGAACAGCAATCAAGTGATTTTGAAATCCGGAGAAAACCACATATCTTTATAGCAAACTTTTAAAACACTTAAACTAATCACACAATGAAAAGAATCCTTATTATCGCAGCTGGTCTGTGTGCAGCATTCTCTGCATTCGCACAGCCACAGCTTACTGCGGACAACATTGACGAGGTGATGAAGGCCATGACTCTTGAAGAGAAAGTGACTCTCCTCGTAGGTGGTAGCCGCGCTGTCACAATCGACGGTGTGCCTACAGGTACTACTAACCTTGTTCCTGGTGCTGCAGGTGTTTCACGCGCAGTTCCACGTCTCGGTATTCCTCAGACAGTCCTCGCTGACGGTCCTGCTGGTGTACGTATCAGCCCTACCCGTCCTGGCGACCCTAACACTTACTACGCAACAGCATTCCCTGTAGGAACAGCACTCGCTACTTCATGGAACCTCGACCTCGTGAATGAGGTGACTACAGCTATGGGTCAGGAAGTTCTCGAGTTTGGTGTTGACGTACTCCTCGCTCCAGGTATGAACATTCATCGTAACGTTCTCTGCGGCCGTAACTTCGAGTATTTCTCAGAGGACCCATTCCTTTCAGGAAAGATGGCGGCTGCTTATGTAAACGGTATCCAGAGCAATGGTGTAGGTACTTCAGTAAAGCACTATGCTGTGAACAACCAGGAGACAAACCGTCACGAGAACGACTCACGCGTAAGCCAGCGTGCTCTCCGCGAGATCTACCTCAAGAACTTTGAAATCGCTATCAAGGAGGGAAATCCTTGGACAGTGATGTCATCATACAATGTACTCAACGGTGAGTACACTCAGCAGTCTTACGGCCTCCTTACAACTGTTCTCCGCGACGAGTGGGGATGGGACGGCATCGTGATGACAGACTGGGGCAACAAGGAAGGTACAGTGAAGTCTGTAAAGGCTGGTAACGACCTTATGGAACCAGGTGCTCAGAACGAAATGGAGCGTATCATCGCTGGCGTCAAGAGCGGCGAGATCAGCCAGGAAGAGCTTGACAGAAACGTTCGCAACATGCTCGAGTACATCGTGAAGACTCCACGCTTCAAGGGTTACAAGTACTCTAACAAGCCTGACACTGACGCACACGCAGCTCTCGTACGCAAGGCTGGTGCTGAGGGTATGGTTCTCCTCAAGAACAACGGCGTTCTCCCTCTCAAGGGTGACGAGAAGGTAGGTCTCTGGGGTGTTACTTCATACGACTTCATCGCTGGTGGTACAGGTTCAGGTAACGTGAACAAGAAGTATATCCGCAATGTACAGGAAGGTCTCGAGGGCAACGGTGTGACTGTTGACCCGGCTCCAGGCTCATGGTACAAAAAGTATATCGCTTATACAGAGGAGACAATGGCTAACAATGGCGCTGGCGGTGGCTGGGGCAAGCCTGTTCTCCCTGAAGCTGAGCTTTCACTCAATTTCGTGAAGAAGGTAGAGGCTACTACTGATGTTGCTGTCCTCACAATCGGACGAAATGCTGGTGAAGGTGGTGACCGTAAGGATGGTCAGGGCGACTTCCGTCTTACTGCTGCCGAGGTTGCAAACCTCCAGAACATCTGCGACACATATCACAAGGCTGGTAAGAAGGTCATCGTTGTAATGAATATCGGTGGTGTGATCGAGACTGCATCTTGGAAGCATATGCCAGACGCAATTCTCCTTGCATGGCAGCCAGGTATGGAAGGTGGTGCATCAGTAGCTGACGTCCTCCTTGGTAAGGTTAACCCTTCAGGTAAGCTCCCTACTACATTCCCGATGAACTACCTTGACAACCCTTCATCACACAATTTCCCATACGACTATTCTGCAACAGCTACTACAACTAACCGCTACAGAGGTCCTGTAGGTCCACGCAAGAACGTTGACTATACTCTTTATGAGGAAGGAATCTATGTGGGTTACCGTTATTTCACAACTGCAGGTGTTGAGGTTTCTTACCCATTCGGTTACGGTCTCTCATACACTACATTCGCATACAGCAAGCCAACTGTAAAGGCAACTGCTGACGGCTTCACAGCTACAGTTACAGTTACCAACACTGGTAAGGTTGCCGGCAAGGAGGCTGTTCAGGTATACGTAACTGCACCTGCAGGCGGTCTTGACAAGCCAGCTCTCGAGCTCAAGGCATTTGCAAAGACCAAGGAGCTTGCTCCAGGCGAGTCACAGACTCTCACTATGACAGTTGACAACTACGGTATCGCTTCATTCAATGAGGCAACTTCAGCTTGGGAAGCTGCTGCAGGTACTTACAAGGTACATTTCGCAGCGAGCGTTGCTGACATCCGCGGTACAGTTGACTACAAGCTCAAGGCTGCAAAGAGCTGGAAGGTGAACAACGTTCTCGCTCCAGCTGAGCCAATCAACGAGCTCAAGATCAAGTAATTTCCACCTGATCATATACGCAACGAGGACGGCTTTCCGGTCGTCCTCGTCTTTTATATATAGGAACGTAGCCTATATATAAATAATATAGCTGGGCTATGGGTTTACTACAGGTTCGTCCATATAGACCTTATGGTCCGCTGTAAATGATATCTTCAAGTAACGGGCTTCCGCCTGAAGTCCTTCAAAAAGCACGAAATCAATGAAGGCATCATGGTTGGTGTTAGGACATGCGGGAGTGTCTTCTATGCCGGCAAGAGACCATTTCTGAGAGTCTTTGCTAGTAAAAAGGAAGACCTTGTCTGGAGGAATGATTCCGTCCTTATGACAGTCCAGCATCCTCACGAGCACCTCGTTCACATCCTTCTTCCCCTCAAGATCGATCACGACCTCATGAGTGCCCGGCTTATATTGTGTCCAGCGGCTGTCACCTGGATCTTCTGTTGCTGCAGGACCGAGCTTGCCTAGGATTGACGATTCGGCAACCTTCCAGTAATGTTCACCGTTGAACCACCCCATATAATCCTTCCATGCCTGAGCGGACCAATGTGGCTGTCCGAGACGATACTGAGACGAAGGATCCTCGAATATTCCGCAGAGCATGAATGATATGATTTTCTCTGCACCGCCTTCTGTCGCGGCTGCCTGCTGCGCAAGAAGTCTTGAATATGGAGCAGGAATCAGAGCAGAGCTTCTGTCGTTTGTACCCTTCTCCCATGCGAAAGTCTCGCAATTTGCCCACATCTCTATGTCAAGCTTGTCGTGGATAGCGCGAAGCTTCTTCCAGTTCTCACGCAGGCGTGTAAGAGGATACGCCTCACGCACACAGCCGACTTCGTCCTGATAAGCGATTATATCCACTGTCAGACGTGCTATCTGCTGCTCATATCGCGGGTCTTCAAAGTCAGAATTGAATATGCCGTAAGGCGAAATCATGATCTTCATGCCCGGAGTAAGCTCTCGAGCTCTTGCAGTCAGAGCATTGACCGCTTCAACTGCATAGTCGGTGAGCACCGGACCGAAACAGTCCTCGACAGGAAGATACCATCCATACATTGCAGGGTGGTCGCCATAAATGTCTGCCAGCTCTGTCATCATCTCGATCTGACGGTCCTTGATCTTAGGGTCACGCAGGTTGTCATCCTGATCCACAGCCCATCCCGTACTCATGAACACCTTCATTCCGTGCTCGGCCGCGGCATCCATCACAGCATCCACAGGGCTCTTGCGCCACTTAGGATAATGCCACTTCATAAGCTTTGAAGGATAATACGCCTTTCTTTCGTTGGCCACGGACATGAATATGAGGTATTCCACGCCCATCTTCTTCATCTCTGCAACCTTCGCCTCCCACATCTGCGGGTCTGTATTGTCTATAAACTGAGGATTGGTGTATTTGTTTCTGACATCCTGATAAGGAAGATTGATGAAAGTGCCGGTAATAGGAAGAACCTCCTCCATACAGGTACAGCATTCAGCATCTGTCTGTGACTTTGGAGCCGTCGATTGACATCCTGCAAGAAACATCATTGCAGAAGAAAGGATAAGAATCAGTTTTTTCATCAGATTTAACAATTTTATTCAAAGGTAGCATTTTTCCAAAGAGATAGCTAAAATATACATCCTGTACCTTCAAAAAATTGCCTTAAGGGGTAGGTATTTAAAAAGTATATTGTATTTTTGTCAAATTGAACAAAAGTGCACTAATCGATTTTTATGAATCTTACTGTAGGTTAAATAGATGAAGAAACTGCTTGTCTTTTTGGGGGTTGTCCTTTCGACAATCGGCTCTGCAGTCAGAGCGCAGGAAGTAGATAATATTCCTGACATATCTTTGGATATGCGAGGCGGATACGCACAAGACTTCTCAGAAGGAGCCGGCCGATTTTTCGGTGACGGTCTCTACCTAAACATGGATGGTACGATAGGCAGCGGCTTTTCCTACAGTCTCAATCAAAGGTTGGCATCGAGTTACTATGAAGACAATTCCGGCTTCAACGGTACCAACTGGCTCACTCTCACATACGAAATCGGAGACTTTGCCTTCACAGCGGGCAAGGATGCTGTCTTTGTCGGCAGCTTTGAATACGACGCTTACGATCTGGATACATACTACGAGATGAACTCCGCATTCTATAACGACTTCGACTGCTGGCAGTGGGGCGTTTCTGCAGCATGGTATCCTGCAGAAGATCATGAAGTGCTTTTCCAGATAGCAAACTCGCCTGTCGCTCCGGGACAGCTTGCAATAGCTGCTGGTTGGAGAGGTGCAATGGACTGGTATGAATCCTATTGGACAGTCAACCTTTGGGAACACTTTGATGGAATAACACCGGCTGTAGCACTCGGAAACCGTTTCAATTTCGGACTTCTCATGGTGGACTTCGACCTTATGGCAAGATTCGGAGAAACCGATCTCGGCAGCTACACTGCAACTGTTGCACCTTCATTCCAGCTCTCGGACTGGGGAAGAGTCTTTGCCAAGGCAGGCTTTGAAGAAGAAAATGCCTTCTTCGGTTGCGGTCTGGAGTGCTTCCCTCTCAAGGAGAACAAGGATATACGTCTGCATGCAGCATATACATACAATGACTACACGGTCGGCCATCTAATCAACATCGGCCTCACATGGAAGATGAATGTAACTCAGACAGTCAAGAACATATTCACCAGACTTAACAGATAAAAGATGAAAGAACATATCATTGAGTTCAAGAACATCTCTAAGAGTTTCGGAGACAAGTGCATCCTCAACGATGTAAGCCTTTATGTGAATAAGGGCGAGTTCCTTACAATCCTCGGCCCTTCAGGCTGCGGAAAGACCACACTGCTCCGACTCCTTGCCGGCTTCGGCTCGCCTGACTCGGGTGAGATCCTCATCAACGGGGAGAACATCACCGATTTTCCACCACACCTCCGTCCGGTGAATACAGTGTTCCAGCGTTATGCCCTCTTCCCGCATCTTGATGTGTATGAGAACATCGCCTTCGGACTCAAGCTCCAGAAGGTTCCTACTGACGCCATCGACAAGCGAGTACGCAACGTACTCAAGATGGTGAGTCTCACTGACTATGAAGACAGAGACGTGGATTCTCTTTCAGGAGGACAGCAGCAGCGCGTGGCCATCGCCCGTGCTATTGTGAACCAGCCGAAAGTGCTTCTTCTTGACGAGCCACTTGCAGCCCTCGACCTCAAGATGAGAAAGGACATGCAGATCGAGCTCAAGGAAATGCACAAGAAGCTCGGCATCACTTTCGTCTATGTGACACATGACCAGGAAGAGGCACTTACTCTTTCTGACACCATCGTTGTGATGAACGAGGGAAAGATCCAGCAGATAGGAACCCCTACTGACATATATAACGAGCCACAGAACTCATTTGTGGCAGACTTCATCGGAGAATCCAACATCCTCAACGGAAAGATGATCAAGGACAAGCTCGTGGAATTCGTAGGTCACGAATTCGAGTGCGTCGATGAGGGTTTCGGAGAGAACACCGAGGTCGATGTGGTAGTACGTCCAGAGGACATATACATCATGAACCGTCTCGAAGGATCTCAGCTCACTGCCAAGGTGAAATCATGCACCTTCAAGGGTGTGCATTATGAGATGTTCGTAGATACCGACAAGGGATACGAGCTCATGATACAGGACTACAATGCATTCGAGCCAGGCTCTGAAGTCGGACTCATCATAAGACCTGCCGACATTCAGGTAATGAAGAAGGAAAGACTTTGCAACACATTCGAGGCAGAGATCGTTGACGAGAATCACGTGATGTTCCTCGACGCCGAGTTCGAGTGTGAGCCACAGACAAAGCATGCGGCAGGAGAAAAGGTGAAGGTAGAGGTCAACTTCGGCAAGGTCGAGCTCATCGACCACCCTGAGGACGGAACAGTTTCAGGACTCGTACACTTCCTCCTCTATAAGGGAGACCATTATCACCTTACCATCCTCACAGATGACGGATACCATATCTGGGTGGATACCAATGACGTATGGGATAAGGGAGACCTTGTAGGTGTTAACATTGCCCCTAAGGACATCAAGATCGTTGACTGAGATGAGATTCAATAAGAGAAGTACATGGGCTCTGCCCTACACCATATTCCTGGTGCTGTTTGTGGCTCTGCCTCTCATCCTGATCATGCTCTATGCATTTCAGGACGGGGCCGG